>CAXTWP010000370.1:0-3078 GCA_964247945.1 uncultured Acidobacteriaceae bacterium
GTGCTCCTACAACAAAATCAACGGTACCTTCGCCTGCGGCAATCGGGACACGCTCACGACTATGCTTCGGGATGAGCTTCAATTCACGGGCTTTGTCACTTCGGATTGGGGCGGTGTCCACAACGTTCACTTTATCAATCAAGGCCTGACGATGGAGATGCCTGGGGAGGTCCCTTCCGATAGCCCGTTCGCCGGCATGATGCATACCTACTTCCGTACTCGGCCCGAGAGCACCGGCGCGCCGACCAAGCCAAACATCGCCGCGCTGGCCGGGATGCTGGGCGGAACCATTCCCGAGGAGACCAAGGGCGGTGGCATGGACCTGAATGCCTTTCCCATGGACTCCGATACCGCAACCATGGCTACCGCGCTCAAGGACGGCTCGATCACCGAAGCCACCATTACGGCTGCGGCACGGCGTGTGCTCTATCAAATGGATCGATTCGGCTATCTCGATGGCAAGCAGAAACACGACGTGACCCCGCAGGATGTACAAGGCAATGGCGCAATCATCGAGAAAACGGCCGAAGACGCCGCCGTTCTGCTCAAGAATGAGGGCAACGTGCTTCCACTCGGTCCAAGCCGGACCATCGCGCTGATTGGGCCGACTGCGGGGCAGGTGGCTTCGATAGGGACCTTTGGGGAAAGGTCCCCCGGTATCCCGCGGCTCCAGGTCAGCCCGCTTGCAGCTCTGAAGCAGCTAGCGCCCGCCGCGCAGGTGACGTTTGCCGTCGCCGAAGACATGACGGGCACTGCCGTGCCCGCAACGCTTCTAAGCCACGACGGCAAGCCGGGCCTGATGCGGATGGGTGCGCAAGGTCCCGGCACCGTGGATGCGAACCTCGACTTCACCACGAACAACGGCAAGGCGCTTCCAGCCAACAGCGTCGTGACGTGGAAGGGCGATGTCGAGATCGCTGCGGCCGGCGACTACTGGTTTTATCTCCAGCTGCTCGGAACGCGCGGTGTTCTCAGCATCGACGGCAAGGAAGTCGGCCGCAGCGGTGCCGTCAAGGGCACGGTGCATGGCGATGTGCAGTATGCCGCGCAGGACAACGGACTACCCACCACCGATGGTCTCGATAACGTTAGGCGCTCGGTGCGGTTGACCGCCGGCAAGCACGCCATCGAGGTCGTCACCTCCGTCGACACCTCCAACGATCCCGTACAAATCCGCCTGAACTGGATGACCCCGGATGCGCGCGAGCGGGTCCAAGCCGAAGCGATTGCGGCGGCAAAGAACGCGGGTACAGCTGTGGTCTTCGCATGGACCCGGGACAAACCTCACTTTGAGCTGCCCGGGGACCAGGACACACTCATCGCGGCGGTCGCCGCGGCAAATCCCAACACCGTCGTGGTCCTCAATACGAGCCAGCCGGTCGCGATGCCCTGGATTGACAAGGTAAAGGGCGTCATCGAGATGTGGTGGCCGGGCGACGAGGGTGGGGTCGCGGAGGCAAAGACGCTGCTCGGCCTCAACAATCCGGGAGGCAAGCTGCCGATGACCTGGGCCAAGACGCTCACGGACTATCCGGCAACCTCGCCTTCGCATCCGGAACGGTCCGCGAAGGGTCTCGACGGAAAGACGACCTTCTCCGAGGGTGTGCTGATCGGTTATCGCTGGTTCGATGAGGAGAACATCCACCCCCTCTTTCCCTTTGGATATGGTTTGTCCTATACAAACTTCGCGCTGTCGGGGCTGAAGGTCGAACCCGCCGCCGATGGTGGATTGAACGTTACGCTAAACGTGAAAAACATTGGAGCGGTTCATGGGGATGAGGTGCCGCAGGTCTATCTCGCCGCGCCTTCGGTCAAGCCGGCCGGCGTACAGTTTGCTCCTAAAACGCTGGTTGCATTCCAACGCGTGTCCCTGAACGCCGGAGAAGAAAGACGCGTTTCGCTTCACGTCGCGCCACGTGCTTTTCAGTATTGGTCTGTGGACAGGAAGCAATGGGTGAAGGCAGTTGGGCCGAGAAAGCTGCTCGTTGGAACATCGTCTGGAGCGCTTCCCCTCACCGCGCCCGTACCGTAATGGTAACCGGCCCGCCTGAAAGAAGGGATGAACCGATGAAACGGGCTGCCAAAATGTGCGCGACGGGCGTGGCACTGCTGGCAGTCCTAGGCGCGGCGACGGCACAGATCGCATCGAAACCGCACATGGACACGTCAGCCACAACCATTCAGGCCCAGCCCCTCATCAACGGCTACCAGCCCGCCTGGTGGAAGGAAGCCGTCGTCTACCAGGTCTACCCGCGCTCCTTCAAGGACTCGGACGGCGACGGCATCGGCGACCTCCCCGGCATCACCTCCAAACTCGACTACATCGCCCGCCTCGGCGTCAACGTCATCTGGCTCAGCCCGCACTTCGACTCGCCCAACGCCGACAACGGCTACGATATCCGCGACTACCGCAAGGTAATGGCCGAATTCGGCACCATGGCCGACTTCGACGCCCTGCTCGCCGGCATTCACCAGCGCCACATGCGCCTCATCATCGATCTCGTCGTCAACCACACCTCCGACGAGCACCGCTGGTTCCAGCAGTCCCGCAAATCCCTCGACAATCCATACCGTGATTACTACATCTGGCGCGACGGCAAGCCGGGTCCTTCCGGCCTCGACGGCAAACCCACCCTGCTGCCGCCCAACAACTACCCGTCCTTCTTCTCCGGCTCCGCCTGGCAGCTCGATCCCGCCACCAACCAGTTCTACCTCCACTACTTCGCCGCCAAGCAGCCCGACCTCAACTGGGACAATCCCAAAGTTCGCCAGGAAGTTTACGCCCTTATGCGCTTCTGGCTCGACAAGGGTGTCGACGGCTTCCGCATGGACGTCATCCCGCTCATCTCCAAGCGCCCCGGCCTGCCCGGCCTCACCCCCGAAGAGCTGCACCACGTTGACCGCGTCTACGCCAACGGTCCCCACATGCACGAGTACCTCCAGGAGATGAACCATGGGGCCCTCGCGCCCTACGACGTCATGACCGTCGGGGAGGCGCTCGGCATCTCGCTCGCCGAGACCCCGCTCATCGCTGGCGGCGACCGCCACGAACTCAACATGATCTTCAACTTCGACGCG
>CAXTWP010000371.1:0-3075 GCA_964247945.1 uncultured Acidobacteriaceae bacterium
TTCGCCCTGCTTGTTTGTTATTCCCAAAGGAAATCTTCTTTTCAGTCACTGCACCCCAAGGCACTCTGCTGTAATTGCCCGCTCACTTGCAAGAATCTTCGATGGAGTTCTTGCGCCCGAAGATGAAGCTCAAGATTCCGCGCACGAGAATGGCCTTGCTATCCCAGCGTCTCCATCAGCTTATTGATCATTCGGTTCATATCCTTGTCCGTCCGCCGATGCTCGTCGATCTTGGCGATCGAGTGCATCACCGTCGTATGGTGCTTGCCCCCGAACTGACGCCCGATCTCCGGCAGCGAGGCCTCCGTCAACTGCTTGGCCAGGTACATCGCAATCTGCCGCGGAACCACAATCTGGCGCGAGTTGTTCTTCTGTTTCAACTCGGCGATCCGCATCCCAAACTGCTCCGCCACCGCCCGCTGAATCGCCTCGATCGAGATCTTCCGCACCTGCGTGTCGATGAACTGCTTCAGGCACTGCTGCGTCACCGCCAGCGTGATCTCGACCCCGTGCATCCCGCACCACGCGATCAACCGCACCAGCGCACCCTCCAGCTCGCGCACGTTGGTCCGCACGTTTGAGGCGATAAACATCGCCACATCCGTCGGCAGCTGGGTGTGCTCGGACTCCGCCTTCTTCTGCAGGATCGCCACTTTGGTCTCAAGGTCCGGCGGCTGAATGTCCGCAATCAAGCCCCACTCGAAGCGCGACCGCAGCCGGTCCTCAAAGTCCGCCAGTTCCTTCGGCGGCCGATCGCTCGCGATCACGATCTGCTTCATGCCCTCGTGCAGCGCGTTGAAGGTGTGAAAGAACTCCTCCTGCGTCCGCTCCTTACCCGCCAGAAACTGAATGTCGTCGATCAATAAAACGTCCACATTCCGAAACCGGTCCCGGAACCCGGTCATCTTGTCGTATCGCACCGAGTTGATCATTTCGTTGGTAAACTTCTCGCCGCTCAGGTACGAGATCGCCGCATGGGGCTGCCGCCGCTTCACGTCATGACCAATGGCGTGCATCAGGTGCGTCTTGCCCATGCCCACGCCGCCGTACAGAAACAGCGGGTTGTAGGCCTTCGACGGCCGCTCCGCCACCGCCTGCGACGCCGCCATCGCAAACTGGTTCCCACTGCCGATCACAAACGCCTCGAACTGATACCGAGGATTCAGCTGCGAGGCGGCGTTCCAGTCGAACCGCGCCTGCTCCGTAGCTGGTGCCACCGGCACCTCCTGCCGCCGCGCCCCGGTTGCGGAAGCACCCGCGGTGCCGTTCCGAGGGGCACCGCTGCTCTGCGTTCCCACCGGCGCAAACCCGCCATCCTCCCGCCGCTTCGGCTCCTCCCGCGCCGGCGTGGTGAATGTGACCGCTTCAATTTCGTTGCCCAGCCCAAGATTATCGATCGCCTCCTGGATCAGGTCGGCATAGCGATCGCCAATGTGCTGGAACTCCCCCGATGGAATGCTCACAAACAGAGTCTTGCCCGCAACGTGCGAGTGCCGCGTCGGCTTCAACCAGGTTTCAAACGATTGGCGGTTGATCTTCTTCTCAAGCGCCCCAAGAATCATGGTCCACGGATTGAGCACTGCCGTCGCCGTCGTCGGTACAAATGACATCGTTACGTTCCTTAATCTTTCTTGTCTGACCGATGCAGCTATAGGTCCTGAAGCAAAAAGCCGCCCTCGTACCGGCGCGGTAAAAGCAAGGGAATTCCTACCCGTAAAACCTCTACGGGTGAAGGAAACCAGTTTGCGGGAAATCTTCAATCGGCGTTACAGCACGGCCGCCACGGAGAAAACCGGTACATCCACTGAGAAGCACCTTGCGGGTCATGCCCGGTAAAACAATTTACGAAACGGATTCCAGCGTAGCACGGAAAACACACCCTTTTCCGTGCCCCTTCGCGAGAAAAGTACAGTTGCACCATCCGTGGTGAACATGCCCCTCCCCGCCTCGGCACACCGTCCTTCCCTCAGAAAATTACAAGGAAGACCTCCCGGAAATGTGCTACACCATGGCACCTCGGCAGGCCTCTACCCGCACGCCGCAGTGCCGTTCCTAGGTGTCTAAAGTACTCTGCCGCCCGCCGTAAATCGCGTCCATGCAGCGAGGGTAAGGCCCTTACCGTCCGATCTGTACCAGTGACGCCTGCAACCGGCGAAAAAAGACCGGCTCCCGGCTCGCCGTCATGCTCAAACGCGTCCCAGAAGGACTCCCGCCGATGTTTCCTGCATCCGCTTCGCTCACGATCTCCGATGCCCAGCCCGATCTGTCGCTTTCGGATATCCTCTCCGCCCTCTCGTTTGCGCTTGACCTCACCGAAGGGGCCGTTCCCGGCCATGCCCTCCGTAGCTGTCTGCTCGGGATGCGCCTCGCCGCCGAAGCCCGCCTTTCAGCTGAGCTTACCGCAAGTCTGTACTACGCCCTGCTGCTCAAAGACGTAGGCTGCAGCAGCAACTCCGGTCGCATGTGCGCCATCGTCGGCGGCGACGACCTCGCCGTTAAGGCCGCAGCCAAGCTCGCCGATTGGACCAAGCCCCAGAAGCCCGACAAGGCCGTCCTCAAGAGCCTTTGGAAGAACGTTCTTCCCGATGCCGGACCGATCGAGCGCGCCCTGCGCATTGCCAAGATCGGCATCACCCAGCACGACAACAACAAGGAACTCATTACCCTTCGCTGCGACCGCGGCGCCGCCATCATCCGCAAGCTCGGCCTGGGCGAGATCACCGCCGACGCCGTCCGTTGTCTCGATGAGCATTGGGACGGCGGCGGTTATCCTTCCGGGGCCAAGGGCAGCGCCATCCCCCTCCTCTCCCGCATCTGCGCCATCGCCCAGCATCTTGACGTCTTCGCCACCGAACGCGGCATCCCCTGCGCCCTTGATAGTCTCCAGGAGCGCTCCGGCACCTGGTTCGACCCTGAGCTCGTCCGTCTCGTCCAAAGCCTCCACACCCGCGGAGCACTCTGGCAACATGCCCTCGCCACCTGCTCCCTCAATCACAGCCGCGCCGCCGTCGTCTCGCTCGACACGGGAGTGGATCACCCTCTCCCCGCCACCCGCCTTGACCTTATCTGCGAGGC
>CAXTWP010000372.1:0-3067 GCA_964247945.1 uncultured Acidobacteriaceae bacterium
CGAAGTTGGTGACCCCGGTGTAGGGACCGCCGGGGTTTGCGGTGGGGGTGTGGCAGGTGGTGCCGTTGGGATTGACAAGGATGGTGACGGCGGCGAAGCCGTAGGAGTCAGGGCCGCTCAAGGAGAACTGCGCATCGACGGGAGCGGTCGTGCCGGTGGTCAGCGGCCCGTAAGCGGCACCGAGCGGGTGCAAGGGCGAGGCCGAAGGAGTGTACTTCCAACCAGGCATGCTGTCGCCGGTCGGCTGGGTCGCTTCATCGGCGATGACGGCGATGGGCAGGGTGCCGGCCACGGTTGGGGTGACGGCGGGGGTGGTGGCGGCCGCGGTGGTGGTGGTCATGCCGGCAGCCACCACATTGTTGAAGGGCGTGAAGATGTCCGCGCCGGCGATGTCGTACAGGGTGAGCGTGGAGTTGTTGTTCTGGCTGAAGGCGTAGCTGATGGTTTCGCCGGCGGCGACGACGTGATAGTAGGAGAGAAAGCCGGTGGTCCCATACTGGCCGTTGCCGGACTGCTGCTGAAGCAGCGTCCAGCCGTAGGGCGGTGTGATGGTTGAACCGGTGTAGTAGCCGATCAGCGCGAGGAGCAGGTCTCCGGGGGCGGCGGGAGCGGGGAGTGCGGGAGACAGCGGCGCCCCGGCGAACCCAAAGGCGGTTGCGGTCTGGGCGACCCGCAGTTGGGCGGCCGCCGGAAGGAAAGAGAGCAGAAAAGCAAAGCTGCAGAGTAGCTTGTTCAAGTGAATCTCCTTGTGTTGGCCCAGAGCCAGAGTTGCTGTCCGTCTTGCCGCGGACAGGAACTGCCGTTAGAGCGCATATCGTCAGGCGGTTTGGAGGTTTCGGAGGGTTCCTAAAATGGAACACGATTGAAACGCACTGCCGTGAACGGGAGATTTGGGGGGACTAATGAGGGGCTTTGGATGAGAGGGTTTTTAGTTTTGCGCGAGCGGGCGAGGGCTTAATGTAGGCGATAGAGCAGAGGGCCTTTTGGTGTAGAGGCTGAAAAGCAGATTCCCTTCGGGAATACCAAACGAGAAGAGCAAGTGCGCCTTTTCCACGATATTGCGAATGTGCTCTAGAGCTGGAGCAAGCACGGGTAGGCTTGAGCGCGCACGAAGGCGCAGCGGTGTGGTTCGTCGCTTCTTCCGGTCACTTGGTACAGGGATAAAGGAACTTTGAGGATCGTTGCGCAGGGTGGCGGATCAATGGGGGAGGTTCTTAACGACTTTGCCGGCCTTCATGACGAAGACGACGTTGCGCAGGGCGGTGATGTCGGCGAGGGGGTCGCCGGCGACCGCGACGAGGTCTGCCTGGTAGCCGGGAGCGAGGGTGCCGATCGTGTTGCCGAGGCCGAGGGCGGCGGCAGAGACGTAGGTGGCGCTGACGATCGCGTCCATTGGTGTCTCGCGGCCTTCCTGCACACGGTAGAGGAACTCTTCGACGTTGCGGCCATGGGAGCCTGCGACGGCGTCGGTGCCGAAGGCGATGTTGACGCCCAAGGTGCGGGCGCGGTGGAGGACATCGGCGGTGGGGGCGATTCCCTTCTCGATGGTTTTGAGCGCCTCGTCCGTAAAGGTGTAGGCGGCGCGATTGTCGAGATAGTTGTGGAGGACGAGGAGGTTCGGATCGAAGAAGGTACCGCGCTCGACCATGAGCTTGAGGGTCTGGTCGGTGAGGAAGGTGCCGTGCTCGATGGAGGTGCAGCCGGCGAGGACGGCGTCGCGCGCGCCGGAGTCGCCGATGGCGTGGACGACCGAGCGGAGCCCGAGGGATTTGGCTTCGGAGCAGACGGCCTGGATCTGCCCGGCGGTCATGGTCTGGCCGCCGCCCGCGCCGAGGCCTGAGGTGGCGAAGAGCTTGATGACATCGGCCCCGTCTGCCTTGGTCTTGCGAACGAGGGCGCGGAGTTCTTCGGGGGTGAAGACGTGGCGCTGGTCGCCCTGGCCAGTGAAGCCCTGAATCTGGATAAGGGAGGTGAGGACGCGGGGGCCAGGAAGGACGCCCTCGTTGATGCGATCGCGGACGGGCGCGTCGAAGGTGGAGCCGACGCTTTGGACGGTGGTGAACCCGCCCTGGAGGGTGAGCCAGGCGTCGGCGGCGGTGTAGAGGGCCATCTCCTGCGGGTCGGCCCCGCCGCTGACGGCTTTGCGGTTGGCGTCCATATGCCATTGCAGGTGGACGTGGGTGTCGATCCAGCCGGGCATCAGGGTGAGGTTTGACAGGTCGTAGTCGGGCTTGACGTTCGAATCAGCGGAGCCTATGGAGACGATACGGGCATGGTCAATGACGATCTGTTGGTTATGGAGGATCGCGCCTCGGCCAGCGAGGAGGATTCCAGCGCGCAGGACGAGGTGGTCCTGCGCGAGGGAGGCGACGGAGAGGAGGGCTAGAAAGAGGAAGCGCATGGAATCGGGGACAAGAGCAGTTCGCCTGATGATGTGAAGGCTAAAACGCAGATTCCCTGCGGGAATGACAACCAAGAAAACACATGCGCTTCAACCATTGGCAACTTTGCTCCAAGCTGACCAAGTGGCGTGATTGCCTGCCGCGGTGAGTCGCGGCAGGCATCGCGATACGGTCAGTTGCCGCCGCCTCCTGCTGTTTGCGGGGCGGTATGGGCCTGGGCGGCGAGGGCGGCTCCGCTCTGCTTCATGATGCCGGCGAGGGCGTGCATTCGGTCGGCGTCGGCGGGAGACTTGGCTGTGCCGGCGTCGGTATCGAGGGTGGCGGCGAGCGCGTGCAGCTTGGCGATCTCCTTCGCCTTGGGGCTGGCCTCGACTTTGGCCATCTCGGCGTTCAACTCGGCGGCCTTCTGGGCGTCGAGCGCGTTCGAGCGGGTGAGCTGGTCCAGGTAGGCGCGGGCGACGACGAAGTTGGCAGGCCACGAGAACTTCTGCTGGTCCTGGACGTTGAGCTCGCCGACCTTGACCTGGGCGGCGGCATCGATCTCGTTCTGGGTAAGGTATTTGTTAGGGACGAGCTTGAAGACGTCGACGCCTCGGGCGATCTCCGAGCCGTAGATGTAGCCGTTGTACCAGTAGGTGGACCACTGGCCGCCCATGGCGCGCTTG
>CAXTWP010000373.1:0-3059 GCA_964247945.1 uncultured Acidobacteriaceae bacterium
GTCCATCCTCCATCGATCCTTGTTTGCCCTCCTGCTCCTTGCAGCGGCGTGTACTCGCAGCATCAACGCGCAGCGACATCAAGTAGCATTCAGCATCACCACAGTCGCCGCGAACGGAACCGCCGGCTACGTTCCCGCTCAGGACGGCGGTCTCGCCACGCGCGCGCAACTGGACGAGCCTTACAGCACCGCTGTCGACGCCCCCGGTAACCTCTACATCGCCGACCGCGCCAACCACCGCATCCGCCGCGTCGACGTCCTCACCGGCATCATTACCACCGTAGCCGAACCGACGTTCCCGGCTACGCCCCCGCGCAGGAGGGCGGCCCCGCGGTTGCCGCTCAATTGAACGGCCCTCGCGCCGTGGCGGTCGACCCGATTGGCAACCTCTACACCGCCGACACCGATAACCATCGCATCCGCAAAGTCGACGCCGCTACGCACCGCATCTCCAACGTAGCCGGAGACGGTACTGGTGGCTTCAACTCCTCCGATGAGGGCATCCTCGCCACTCGGGCCGCGCTCAAAGCCCCCAGCGGTATCGCCGTCGATGCAATAGGCAACGTATACATCGCCGATTACGACAACAGCCGCATCCGCAAAGTCGCCGTCGCAACCGGCACCATGACAACCGTCGCCGGTAACGGGATCTCAGGGTACATCGCTTCGCAGGACGGTGCCGCCGCAACCAACGCCCGCCTTTACAAGCCGCGCGGCATCACCTCAGACGCCGCGGGCAATCTCTACATCGCCGACGGCAATAACAACCGCATCCGCAGGATCACGGCACTCACCAGTGTCTACCTTGCCGGCAAATGACCGCTTAGTCGCCCGCAACCCTCTCCAGACTCTGCTGCAGCTTGCTATGTTTCCGGCTATAGCTGAAGTAGACCACCAAGCCAATCACCAGCCACACCACCAAGCGAATCCAGTTCCATCTGCCGAGCTTGTACATCATGTACCCATTGAACAAGATGCCCATGAGGGGAACGAAAGGCACCAGCGGTGTGCGAAAAGGACGACTCCGCCCCGGGTCCGTTCTCCTGAGCACGATAACTGCGATGCACACAATCACAAACGCCAGCAGTGTACCGATGTTGACCATCTTGCCGATGTCGTCGATCGGCGTCAGGCTGCCGACGATCGCGGCCAGCAACCCGGCCAGGATCGTTCCCTTCCATGGCGTTCGGAAACGGGGATGGATGTCTCCGAAGAACTTGCGCGGCAGCAGTCCATCGTGCGCCATGGCGTATAGCACCCGGCTCTGCCCCAGCAGCATCACCAGCATCACGCTCGTCAGCCCCGCCAGGGCGGCGATGGTGATCACGTTCGAGGCCCAGACAAGTCCATGGTCCAAAAACGCCCGCGAAATCGGCGCTTCGATGTTCACCAGCCTGTAAGGGACCATGCCCGTCAGCACCGCCGCCACGCCGATGTACAGCAGCGTGCAGATACTCAGCGACAGGATGATGCCGATCGGCAGATCGCGCTGCGGGTTCTTCGCCTCTTGCGCCGTCGTCGAGATCGCATCGAACCCGATGTAGGAGAAGAAGATCAGCCCCGCGGCCAGCCCGATCCCGCCGATCCCGAACGGCGCGAAGGAATGCCAGTCCGTGCCCCAATTCGACCGCGTCACGTAGTGCGATCCCAGTCCCAGCACAAACAGCACCAGCGCCACCTTCAACATCACAATGCCGGTGTTGAACTTGGCGGATTCCTGGATGCCCACCACCAGAATGGCCGTGATCACCAGCGCAATCAAGAACGCGGGCACGTTGACGCCGATCTCCATGCCGAACAGATGCGGCGCATTCAGCAGCGTGTGCGCCCGCGTTGCCAGTTCGGCGGACCCAGAGTCCTTCAGCGCCAGCAGCGCGTCGGTAAACGGCGGCGTTCCCGCGACGAAGCCCGGATTCGCCGCCGTCACCATCTGCCGCGCGACCGTATCCGTTGCCAGTCGCAACCCCGTCCAGTGGTCATAGGCTAGCCACAAGGGAAACTTCAGGTGGAAGATATTCAGCACTTCTACGAAATTGTTCGACCAGCCCGAACTCACGGTGCTTGCGCCCATCGCATACTCCAACGTCAGGTCCCAGCCGATGATCCAGGCAATCAGCTCACCCAACGTTGCGTAAGCATAGGTGTACGCCGAACCGGCGAGCGGGATCATGGCCGCAAACTCCGCATAGCATAGTCCCGCGAACGCGCAGCCCAACCCGCTCAGCACGAAGGAAAGCATGAGACTCGGCCCGGCGGTCTGCGCTCCCAGCCCGCTCAGCACAAAGATGCCCGCGCCAATGACGGCGCCGATGCCCAGCGCCGTTAGCTGCACCGGCCCCAGTACCCGCTCCAGAGTCTCCGAGCCTTTCTCATTGGCTTCGGTCATCATGTCATTCAGCGACTTCTTGGCGAACAGGTTCCCCATGCGTCTCGTCTCCACGCCTTCTTCGACCGGCATCTACGCCTCGCTTCCCCGCTTCGACCACAGCTGATACACCGGAACTC
This sequence comes from uncultured Acidobacteriaceae bacterium, assembly GCA_964247945.1. Taxonomy (GTDB): domain Bacteria; phylum Acidobacteriota; class Terriglobia; order Terriglobales; family Acidobacteriaceae; genus Edaphobacter. The sequence goes on from CAXTWP010000373.1 coordinate 2,506, forward strand.
CAAGCAGCACGAGGATCAGACCCGGCCACGTGTACTGAGGTTTGTAACGCAAGAGTACAACACAAATCCAACTCGCCATTACGATATAAAGCGCCGGCAGCACCGGATAACCAAACGCCTTGTACGGCCGGGCCGCATGCGGCTGTTTCCGCCGCAGCACAAACAGCCCCGCAATGGTCAGAATGTAGAACAACAGCACCGCGAAGATGACATAATCCAGCAACTGCCCATAGCTCCCGCTCACGCACAGCAGACATGTCCAAGCCCACTGCACCCAAAGCGAATTGACAGGCGTCTTCGACCACCCCCACCGCCTTGAAGAACAAACCATCCCGGCTCATCGCGTAGTACACCCGCGCTCCTGCCAATAGCATCCCGTTCACGCACCCAAAGGTCGAGACCAGGATCGCCCCCGCCATCAGCTTCGCGCCCACGCCGCCGAACGCCTGCTCCATCACCGCCGTCGCCACCCGGTCCTGCGCCGCAAACGAGATACCCCGGCCCACAGCCGTCGTCGCATTCGCCTCGCCCGCCATCGGGAGCACACTCAGATA
>CAXTWP010000374.1:0-403 GCA_964247945.1 uncultured Acidobacteriaceae bacterium
ACCCAGCACACCGCCCCCCGCTGGGCCTAACCTTTCGCGTGTCGATGTCTTCCTTGGATACTCCTACTTCGGCACCCACTCGCTGCTAAAGCCGGCGGGGATTGCATATTCTTCCGTCGATTACGGCGGGATTGCCAGCGGCGCATATTTCTTTAATAAGTACGTCGGCATGGAAATAACTGTGGGCGGGCATCCGAACGGCCGGAATGACCAGTTTTATACCGGTTCGGCGGGTCCGATCGCCCGTGTGCATCTGCAAAACTATTCGCTGTTCGCGCACGCCAATGCGGGTGCGGCGTACATCGGCGGACCCAACAACAACGATGAGACGGGCGGTCCGACGGTTGACTTCGTCGACGAGCTCGCCGGCCTGCCGGTCGCCAGCATCGGCCCGGTGCTGGAG
>CAXTWP010000374.1:413-3057 GCA_964247945.1 uncultured Acidobacteriaceae bacterium
TTCATGCCGACTTCGGTCCGGCGGGTGTAAACGGACTGGGCGGCCGGGCGAACATTGATGGCGCCGAGCTGAGCACGGGTATCGTGACTCACTTCGGCAGCATTGTTCCTCCTCCTCCCGTGACCTACAGCTGCTCGGTGAGCCCGGCGACCGCGTACCCTGGTGATCCTATTACGGTCACCGGTACGGCCTTGAATCTGAATCCAAAGAAGCAGCCTACCTATACATGGTCGGCTGACGGCGGAACGATCTCGGGCAATACCAGCACGGCAACGGTGGATACGAAAAATGCCGCTCCCGGGACCTACACGATAAAAGGTCACGTCTCCGAGGGTTCAAAGCCTACGGAGAGCACGGACTGCACGGCGTCGTACACGGTGAAGCCGTTTGAGCCGCCGACCATCACCTGCTCGGCAAGCCCGTCGAGCGTTGATCCGAACGGTTCTTCCACGATCGCCTCCAATGCGACCAGCCCGCAGAATCGTCCGCTGACTTACAGCTACAGTTCGTCGGCCGGTTCGGTGACGGGGACGACGTCCACCGCGACGCTTTCGACCTCGGGCGCAACCGGGACCATCACGGTCACCTGCAACGTCGTCGATGACAAGGGGCAGACAGCGTCCACAACGACCAGCGTTGTTGTGAACACGCCTCCTGTACCGCCGGCACCGAAGACGAAGGACATTTGCTCGATCGACTTCACGGATGCGCGCCGTCCGGCACGTGTAGACAATCGCGGGAAGGCGTGCTCGGACGACGTAAAGAACTCTCTGAACGGTGCGTCGGGTGCGAAGGTGGCACTGGTCGGCAGTGCAACGGGCACGGAGACAAGCGGGAAGAAGGCGAAGCTGAACAGCAAGCTTGCTGCTGAGCGTGCTGTCAACGTCAAGAAGGACCTGACCGACCGTAACGGTGTTGATGCTTCAGCGATCTCGGTGTACACGAGCACTGACGATAAGGCATCCGTAAAGACGATCCTGGTCCCGCAGGGTGCCACGCTCGATACGAGCGGCTACACGCCGGTCGATGAGAGCACGATCAAGGCTCCCGCAACACCTAAGAAGAAGCACAAGAAGGCCAGCAATCCCTAAGGCCGCTGTAAGGACCAAGACAAAAGCTGACTGGGAACTCCCAGTCAGCTTTTGTCTTGCAAATACCATTCAACCTAAGCGAGCTTTTGTTGAAAACGAGACTGCTTGATTGGAGTATGGTGCCGTCGTTGGGCTTTACGGCAGCACCTGTCGATGGGACGGAATGTTGAACTTCTTGAAAGGCGCGCGGCACGGGACCTTTGTCCTGCTGTTCGGGATTTTGAATACCAAGGCGCAGGCCGTGCCCTGGTTTCCGTTTGGACCGGACGGAGGGGACGCCCGCTCGTTTGCCGCCGATCCGAACGACCATGCACATCTTTACCTCGGTACGCTGACGGGACGGCTCTACGAGAGCCGAGACGAGGGACAGCACTGGCAGCGGCTGGCGCTGATCGGGCGGCGCAGCGATCTGGTGCTCGACCGGATCGTGGTCGACGCAGCCGACTCACGACATATCCTCGTGGGAGCGTGGGCACCGAGTGCGCGAGACGGCGGGATCTTCCAGAGCCATGACGGCGGGATGACCTGGGCTGAGGCTGCGGAGATGCGCGGGCAATCGGTGCGTTCGCTGACGGCGTCGGTCTCCGACCCGAAGCAGATGGTGGCGGGCACGTTGGCGGGGGTGTATCGCTCGTCGGACGGTGGTGCGCACTGGCAGCTGATCAGTCCACAGGGGAGTTCGGAGCTACACGAGGTGCAGTCGGTGGCGATCGATCCAGCAAATCCGTCGGTGGTCTATGCGGGCACATGGCACTTGCCGTGGAAGACGGTGGATGGCGGAGTTCACTGGACCAACATTAAGGAAGGCGTCATCGACGACTCCGATGTGTTCTCTATTATTGTGGACCCAACCCATCCCAGCACGGTCTACGCAAGCGCTTGTTCGGGCATTTATAAGAGCGAGAATGGGGGAGGACGTTTTCAGAAAGTGGAAGGCATCCCGTCCGAGGCGCGACGGACGCGGGTGCTGACGCAGGACCCGCGACATCGGGACACCGTGTTCGCGGGAACGACGGAAGGGCTCTTCCGCACGGGCGACGCGGGCAAGATCTGGATACGGATGACCGGAACGGATGTCGTTGTCAACGATGTGTATGTCGATCCCACGGATTCGAACAAGGTGCTGCTGGCCACGGACCGGAGCGGCGTGCTGGCGAGCAACGACGGGGGTTCGAGCTTTCACTCGTCGAACGGCGGGTTTTCAGCGCGGCATCTCTCGTCGTTTGTGGCGGACGCGAAAAATCCCGCGCGTGTCTACGTGGGAGCTTTGAATGATAAGCAGTGGGGGGGCGTCTTTCGCAGCGAGAACGGCGGGTTGACCTGGGCGCAACAGAGTGAGGGGCTAAATGGCAGCGATGTTTTCAGTCTTGAACAGGCACCGGATGGTACGATCCTTGCGGGAACGGGACACGGCTTGTATCGCCAGAAGGGTGAGATGTGGGAGCGCGTGGCGGATGTCACCGCGACGGTGACGAGCGCGCCGAACAGAACTCAGAGGACACTTGCGCCAAAGAGCGCGAAGGGGGCTGTCGCAAAGAAGCGGGCGATGGTGA
>CAXTWP010000375.1:0-3055 GCA_964247945.1 uncultured Acidobacteriaceae bacterium
GTTGTGCAGCGTCTCCCCCAGCGCGGCGGTACGGTTGATCGCTGTCGTCACCATCTGATCCACGCGCGAGACCTGCGCCTTGGTCTTCTGGTTTGCATCCTTGAAGGTCTGGTTCGCTTCCGTCAGCGTCACATCAAACTGTTGCACCTTTTCCCGCACCATGTGGCTTACTTCGACGACGTTTTCCGTCACCGTCTTAACCTTCGGCGTCGCGTCCCGCACGATCTCTGTCGCGCTTTGGATGATCGGCAGTGACTTCTTGTGCAGATCGTCGACGATCCCCATGAGTTTGTTCTTTACCTTCATCGCGCCGTAGGCGAGCACTCCCACGATGACAACTTGAACAAACATGGAGATTGCCAGCAAGGCCACAAAGATCATCAGCAGCCGGGAATTCCCCGAAGAGAGCGATCCCGGGTCTTGAAACCACATCCCCACCATCAACACACCAGACATAAAACCTTCCCCTCGATCCTTAGCGCAAAAGCGCAACGGCCAAGCGGAGCGCCGCCCCCGCGCTCCGCGTACATCTTCCTTAGGATTGGCTGTCGGTGCTCGTCGTCACATACGCGCTCTTGCCCGCGTCAATCGCCGCTGACACCTTACCCTGCTGCTCCTGGACGAGGCTCTTGCCCTTTTCCACGTACTCGTTGAACTGACTCCGGCCCTTCTCGTAATAATCCTTGCCGCGGTCCACGTACTCTCCCACCTGCTGCTTACCCTGCTCGGTGAGAGCCGCTGCCTGGGCCTGCGCCTGCGCCGCAAGGTCGGCCGCCTTGTCCTTGCCTTGCTGAGCCAACACCGCCGCCTTATCCCGCGCGTCCAGCGCGCTTGCGGTCAGATCGTCCCGAGTCTCCTTGCCGGACTTGGGCGCATACAATACACCAACCAGAGCGCCAACCCCAAGACCCGCCAGAAACCAACCAAATCCACTCACGCCATTCTCATTAACTGCCATATCTCTCTCCTGTCCTGCTTTCAAATTGGTGTTGACGTATAAATCCTTTACCTGAACTCTGTCACTCGCTTCGCGTCGCTCACTTCACACGGTATACCACCCGCCAACCCAAAGCATCTCCACTGTTTCAGGATTCCGTACGATTACCAAACATCACTGTTGGTGGATGCCCCCCCCTCACTGAAGGTTGCGCGCATCTGCGAACCTCCTGCCCGTTCCCGTTGCATCCGCCGCGAACATAACCCCCCGCACCCGAGAGATCACCACACATCCGCGCAACGGAGACGCCAACCTTCAGCGTCATCCCGGCAACGAATCGCATCTGAATCGTGCCGGATGCATAATGCGTCCGCCGGCGAGGCAGACAGCCGGCTTTCGGCTATGCTCTGCTCATACACCGGCATTCCGCGACGAGGCATACCACTTGACGGACCGCACGCAACAGAAAAGCGACACAGAGAAACAAGCAGCTCATGCCGGCGACGCCGAGGCAACAATCCGGCCTCGGGGTTTGCTCACCCTCACCCTCCATGCCCATCTGCCTTATGTCATCAATCACGGCACCTGGCCACACGGCATGGAGTGGCTCCACGAAGCCGCCGCCGAGACCTACCTTCCCTTGCTCCGCGTCCTCGCCAACCTCGAGCGCGACGGCATCGCCCTCCGCTGCAACCTCAACCTCTCGCCCGTCCTGCTCGAGCAGCTGGCCCATCCCGTCTTCTTGGCCGAGTTCCCCAAGTATCTCGCCCGCAAGATCGTCGCCGCCCGTGAGGACGAGGCTTTCTTCGTACAGTCCGGTGAAGCCCACTACGCCGAGACCGCCCGCTTCTGGTCCCGCTTCTTTACCGATGCTCTCGGCCACTTCCATGCCCTCGGCCACGACATTATCGCCGGCTTCCGCCACTTCAACGACGCGGGCCTCATTGACATTCTCACCTGCGCCGCCACCCACGGCTATCTCCCGCTGCTGGGCACCGATGAAAGCGTTCGCGCCCAGGTCCGCGTCGCCGTCCAAACCCACCGCCGTCATCTCGGCAGCCATCCCCGCGGTATGTGGAGCCCCGAATGCGGCTACCGCCCCGCCGGTCCGTGGACCCAGCCCATCGCCGATCAGGGCGAAGCCGAGGGCACCGCTCCGCCCGCCTTCGACCGCGTCGGCGTCGAGCAGGTCTTCTCCGAGTCCGGCCTCGAGTTCTTCTTCGTCGATACCCATCTGGTCGAGGAGTCGCACCGCGCTCCCTCCCCCTACCTGCTCCGCGCCAACACCATCCCCAACGACGAGCAAACGGCCGAGGTCCTCGCCCGTCCCCAGCGCAGCCTCTACCAGCCCTACTTCGTCCAGGGCACCTACGGCGGAGATTACAACCAGCTCTTCGCCGCCAGCGTCTTCCCCCGCGATCCCCGCACCGGCCTGCAAGTCTGGTCCGGCGAGCACGGCTACCCCGGCGACGCCGCCTACCTCGACTTCCATAAAAAGCGCTGGCCCGGCGGCCATCGCTACTGGCGCGTCACCGGCGCGCACGCCGGCATGGGCGACAAGCAGCCCTACTATTGCGAGGAAGCAGCCGCCCGCGTCCGCGCCCACGCCGCCCACTTCGTCGCCCTCGTCCAACAAACCCTCGGCTCCGCCCTGAACGATCCCGTCCCACCCATCCTCTCCGCGCCCTTCGACGCCGAGCTCTTCGGCCACTGGTGGTTCGAGGGCGCAAGCTGGCTCGAAGCCGTCGCCCGCGAACTCCACCAGCACCCCGGCGGAATCGCCCTTACCACCGCCGTCGATTACCTCGACCGCTACCCCCGCGCCGCCTTCATCGCCATGCCCGAGGGCTCCTGGGGTGCCGAAGGCCACCACAAAGTCTGGATGAACCCCGAGACCTCCTGGACCTACAAGGACATCTACCCCGCCGAGCGCTACGTCCGCGAGGTCTGCACCGCCGGCCAATGGCGCGGCTCGACCCAGGCGCGCCACATCGTCCAGCAGCTCTGCCGCGAGCTCCTCCTGCTCGAATCCTCCGACTGGCAGTTCCTCATCACCACCGGTGCAGCCCGCGACTACGCCGAACTCCGCTTCCGCACCCACATCGACCAGTTCCACGC
>CAXTWP010000376.1:0-3051 GCA_964247945.1 uncultured Acidobacteriaceae bacterium
GTCTTTCTCGCTGATCGTGACGCCCTCTTCCTTCGGGGCAAGCGCCTCTCTGATCTGCTCGTCCTGCAGCTCCTCCAGCTTCAAGAGGACCTGGCCGAGATCGCGGCGCACCGTCTCTTCCTTGATGCCCAGCTCCTCTCCGGCCTGTTTGGTGAACACGCTGCGCTGCCGCGCGGAGTAGAGGTCCAGCGTGTCGACGTGGAAGACAGACTCCCCGCGCGGCGTCCGGCCAGAGACGAGGATGTTTACCTTGATGACCTCCTGAGCCATGTTCTTATTGAGGCCACGGATGCGATACCGGCGAGTGCCGAGCGTGAGGAAGATGTCGTCGCCGCGTCTCTCGACCGGCACGTCGATGGTCGGTGCGGGCGCTGCCGTCAGCTCCTGGGGCGCGACCGGCTCCTGCTCGGCGACTAAGGGAAGAACATGATTTGGGATGTCGGCGGGGGACGCTGCGGGGGCTGGCTCTTCGTCGGTGGCTTCGACCTGGCTCTCGATCTCAGCAAGGATGGATTCTTCTTCGCTGATTTCTTCTTTAGTCGCCGCTTTGACCGCCTCCGGTTGCGGCTCGATCTCTGGCTCGGCCATCGGTTCCATGCTGCGCGTCTCTGGCCTTTGTCCTTTGCCCAGCCACTCGGATTTGTTCAGCAACACCGCCATGCTCTTCGCCGCTGGCTGGACTTTGAGCGAGTATTCGTTCGCATCCATGCCCTTCGGGAACTGCACCCGGAAGCACTCGATGCCCATGCTCAGCAGCTCCGGGGCAAGCGTGGCGGCGGCTTTCTCTCCGGCCTCGTCGCGGTCATAGGCGATGTACACGCGCTCGGTGCCGTGCTTCTCGAAGGCTGCGCGATGGTCGGCTGTGAAGCCGTTCACGCCGTAGCTGGCCGTCACGTTGCGGACGCCCGCGCACCAGAAGCTCAGCGCGTCGATCAGCGACTCGCACAGCACGATTTCCTTCGATGCGGCCAGGGCCTCTTCATTCCAGACGCCCGCATGGGCACCCGGCAGGTACAGATGATCGGGCGTTCCTTCGCGGAGATTCGGAGTCACCTTCCGGCCATACATCTCGACCACTTCGCCGGAGCTGTTCATCACCGGGATCACGATGGAACCGTTGAAGTGCTCATGGCCGCTCTCGCGGATCACGCCCAGCCGTTGCAGCCGGCCACGCATCTCCGCGCCGGCTGCCCGGTTCTTCGCCGGCAGACGATAGCCAAGCGTCCGGTTCGCGAAGCCCAGCTTGAACCGGTCGATGATCTCGGGCGATGTGAGGCCGCGCGATTGCAGGTACTTCATCGCCTCCGGCGACTGCTTCAGCGTCTCGTTGTAGTAGCCCACCACCTGCAAGAGCAGCACCCGGTCGTCGGCCTCACGCTCGACCGGCGGCGGGAGCTTCCGCACCGTGCCGTGCTTCACCGGCTGGATCGGAGCGGCGGCTAAGGGAAGATGGTCGGCTTTCAGCAGTTCGACCGCATGACGGAAGCTGATCCCGTCGGCCCGCATCACCCAGTCGATGCAAGTCCCGCCAGCATTGCAGGCTCCAAGGCAGTTCCAGAGATTCTTCGCCGGAGTGATGACCAGCGACGGCGTCCGGTCGTTATGGAAGGGGCACTTGCCCAGCAGGTTCGCTCCGTGCCGGACCAGCTTGATCCCTCGCGCCTCCGCCAGCCGCTGAACCGATACCTCCAGTTTCAACCGATCGACCTCATCCTCCGGGATACGTGCCACGTTTCCGCCCTCCGTCTAAAACCCTGTCAAGTACTTTTTTACGATTAACTCTTTGGGTAAAATAACGTTTCATAACATATGTCGTCAAGACATTATGTAAATAGGCCATACACTGCACCTGCCATGCCGAGGAAGCGGACTCTAAAACTACCCGCGATTGATTTCGGAACCGAGACGCCAGGACAGCGCCTCGCCCGCCTCCGTAAGGAGCGCGGCTTTACGCAAGTGCAACTGGCCGAACAGGTCGGCATCATTCAGTCGCTCGTTTCGGACTACGAGACGGATCGCCTGAAGCTCTCGGCGGAGATGGTCGTGCGCTTCGCTATGACCCTCGATGTCAGCACTGATGATCTCTTACACCCTGAAGCCAAGAAGAAGAAGGCCGCGAAGGGTCCCAGCCTGAAGATTGTCCGCCGCATGGAAGAGATAGAGAAGCTGCCGCCACGGGAACAGACGCTCGTGCTGAGTGCGCTCGACTCCATTTTGAGAGGAGCAACCGCCCGATGATCGCCACCGCTGAACCGACACTCGTTGCCAACCAGTTCGCACGGATCGCCTGGCTGGATTTGTACGACTACCTGCGAACCGCCTCGCACCGGCTCAACGTGGACGGCTCATTCGATGGGCTGCGGATCGGATCGTCGGACACGCTCAAGGCCGAACGTCCAGCGCGGGACCGAGCCGAAGTTGTTCTCTTTCTCAACACCGCCCGCGCTTACAGGCTCGGCATCACCTTCGACGGCGACCTGCGTTTCCTCCGCTATACCGTCGATGGCGACCTCTTCGCTCATGATCTCCTAGCCGTCAGCGAAGGCGATACCTACGGCTTTCGGACACTCGGCGATGCCTTCCTGACCGCCGATGAAGTAGGCCGCTCGATGCTGGCGAACCTCACATCCTGCGCGGCGTAGTCGGTTCTTTCATGTGTTTTTGGACACATGAGAAGAAGACATTCTTCTCATGATTAGGTAGCACCTGGAGTGGAGGCGGCTGTCAAGGCCGCGCGTTCTCTGCGCGCCGCGTAGCGGTCGGAGCGCAGCGGAGAGCCTTTACTGACGCCGGAACGGAAGGTATGGGGGCGGCTATAAGCTCAAGACCTGGCCGAGGCCCTGGGACCTGTCTTGCTGTTGCACCAGCTCGGGCGGAGCCTCGATCTTCTGTGCCGCATCCTGCTGGATCGGCGTCTGCTGCTGCATTGCCGATGGATTCGACACGTCCCGGCTAAGCTGCTGGCCAAGCGTTCCCGCGTCGTTCGTGTACATCTGTACATCGAACTGCGCCCGCGAGACGGAGCCATAAGCCATGCGGCTGTTCAGCAGT
>CAXTWP010000377.1:0-3039 GCA_964247945.1 uncultured Acidobacteriaceae bacterium
CGCTGCGCCATGCCTTTGGGACGCACATGCTGGAAGAGGGCGCGGACCTGCGGGCGATCCAGGAGATGCTGGGGCATGAGCGGCTTTCGACGACGCAGCGGTATACGCAGCTGACGGTGGGGCAGGTCCAGCGAGTGTATGACGCGACGCATCCCCGGGCGCGGTAGCGCCGGCCGTCCTGCAACGACGACAGCAAATTCCCTTCGGGAATGACAAACAAGAAATGCAAGTGCAAAGCTGGGTTTGTGTATGATTTGAGGCACACCGCAACTGCATCTCAGGAGATCCATGAACCGGACTGCTTTGGTCTTTGCCGCCGCTGTGTTTACGGCTTCCGCAATCGCGCAGGACACCCCTACTGAGATGGAGGCGGCGCGGAAGGTGCTTGCCGGGCGGGCGCAGATGGAGAGCGCGTTGAACCTCCCGCAGCTGGTGGCGCAGGTGACGGCGAAGAACGCGGCGCGCGACAAGGTTGTGGCGAGGGCGAAGGAGTTGATGGACACCGAGCTGCTGGCGATGGGCGACGACCTTACCAGGCATCCGGAGATCGGTTTTAAGGAGACGCGGTCGGTGAAGATACTTACCGACTATCTGGTGAAGCATGGGTTCACGATTGAGACGCCGGTCGCGGGGCTGGATACGGCCTTTATCGCAAGGTTCAAGGGTTCCGGCGATGGCCCGAGTCTAGGCGTGATCCTGGAGTACGACGCGCTGCGCGGGACGAACGGGCCGTTCCATGGCGACCAGCACAGCACGCAGGGGCCGATCGGGATTGCGGCGGGCGTGGCGATGGCGGAGTACCTACAGGCCTCGCATACGCCGGGAAACTTGATTCTGTATGGGACGCCGGCCGAGGAGATGATGCCGGTGGTGAAGACGATGATGTACAAGGCCGGAGCGTTCAAGGGCTCGGACGTCGTGGTGCGGAGCCACGCGGTTTCGGCGACGACGCGGGCGGCGGCGGGTTTTGGCACGTGTTGCCTGAACATCAACGGCGTGCACTATATCTACAGCGGCGCGCCGGCGCACCAGATGACTTCTTGGGCGGGACGGAACGCGCTCGAAGGCGTGATCCACCTGTTCGAGAACATCGACAGCATGCGCAGCACGATGCGGCCGGAGACGCGCATCCAGGGCGTGATTACCGAGGGCGGGACCGCGCCGAACGTGGTGCCGGACCGTGCGGTGGCGGACTTCTATATCCGGTACCCGGACGCGGTGTACCTGGCGCAGGTGCGGGCGATGGTGGATAACGCCGCGCGCGCGGCCGCGCTGAGCACGGGCACGAAGCTGAAGATCGTCGACGATGGCAGCGACCGCGACGGTATTTCGGTCGCGTCGCTGGACGAGGTGGCGTTTGCGTACGAGAAGCTGTACGGCGCGACTGGGATACAGGAACAGCCGGCGAAGCCTTCGGGCTGGGAGGAGACCGGCAGCGTGTCGAGCGAGATTCCGGGCGTCGGCTTCTCGGTGCAGACCTCGACCGCGCCCAACCACACGTATGAGATGGAGAAGGATGCGACCGCGGAGATCGGGCACCACGGCTTCGTGGTGGACGCGGAGGCGATGACGGCGCTGCTGTTCGACTTCGACACGAACCCGCGCTACCGCGAGGTGGTGAAGAAGGAGTTTGCGGCGATTCGCGAGGAGTTCGACGCGTACCAGACTGCGCTGAAGGCGGCATATCCGCTGCCGAATGTGCCGGAGCCGAAGTGAAGTCGCAGGGATGTGCGGCAGCGCCTTTGTAGTCGTTGATCGGATCGCTCCGCAGGGACGGCTCTGATCGAGGACGCATTGACGGGTTTGTATCAAGTGTAGGAGGGGCATTTAGACCTACAGTATTGCGACAGACTCCAACGAATACTGTATTGACATGTATCGATCTACGACGCATCATGTTGTCTGAGGTTAAGATGATGAAACAAGAAGGGAAGAAGACACTTAGCGAGCAAGTCCGGCAGGTGGCTATGCGCGACTATATTGAACCGGCGAAGAAGAATGGGAAGTGCGTTGAGATCCCCATCGGCGAAATGCAGGAAAAGCTACGGTCGGAGGGATTTCCTAGCGGACACATTCGGCAGATATGTACTTCTCTTGAGTCCAATCTCTTCATCAGACGGAATCGGCTGATTCGGGATACTCCGGTGGGGCAGCCGGAGCGGGTCGGTACTGTGCTTCGTTTTCGTTTTGCGGATCGGCCGTTAGTAGCGCCCTCATTGAAGCAACGAATAGCGGAAGATCCTCTGCTTGCTCTCGCGGGAAGGTTCCCCCGGGCTTTCCCGGAGGGCGCGGAAGTGTTCCTCAAAGAGATTCGTAGAGACAAGGAACCTAACCCGTGACCCGGATTTTCTGGGACGCAAATCTCTTCATTTACCTGTTGCAAGATCATCCGACCTTTGGCCAACGCGTTCGTTATCTGCGGGAGCGTTCGATTGAGCGTGGCGACCAGATATGTACGAGTGCGCTGGCCCTGGGCGAAGTGTTGGCCGGTTTGTATCGCGACTTCAGCGGGCGAGAGGCGACCGTAGCCGGCGAAAGCATCCGAAGCGCTGGTGTCACGATACTTCCGTTCGGGTTAGAGAACGCTGACCTCTTCGCGCGCATTCGGGCTACACATCGTACATCCGCAGCCGATTCGGTGCATTTGGCCAGCGCGGCGACCTATGGCGTCGACCTCTTTATTACCAACGATAAGGACCTGGCGAAGCTGAGCATTCCCGGAATCAAGTTTATCGTTGGGTTAGACACCAACGTCTTTTAGCGAGCCCTCATGCGATATTGACGAGTTCCGCGGGTCTTTGCGCGAAGTGGGTGCGTATTTTTTCGGCGGTGGCGGGGCTGACGACGGCGGTGAGGGCGTCGAGGCGGGCCTGCTTGACGGCGCGAACGCTGCCGAAGTGCTGGACGAGGCGCTGGCGGGTGCGGGGGCCGACCCCTGGGATGGCGTCGAGTTCGGTCTCGCGGTCGCGGATCTCGCGGCGCTTGCGGTGGTAGGTAACGGCAAAGCGGTGGCTCTCGTCCCGGATCTTCTGAATGAGG
>CAXTWP010000378.1:0-3027 GCA_964247945.1 uncultured Acidobacteriaceae bacterium
GTGTCACCTGTAGCCTCCTGCGTGGCGGAGCGCTTCGCCTCAAGCATATCGAGACCAATAAGCAAAAGAATGACGCCTCCCGCGATCTCAAACGCGGGCAGCGTGATGCCAAACATTCGGAAGATGTACTGACCACCAAGCGCAAACGCAGACAAGAAAAGCCAGGCCGTCAATGACGCTTTCTGGGCCATGCGACGTCGCCGCGCTGCATCTGAGCCTTCTGTAACGGCGAGAAAGGTCGGCAGGGCGGCGAAGGGGTCGACGAGGAAGAAGATCGAACTAAGGGCGAGCAGGGAAAACCGTACGTAAGCCGATCGTTCGATCACGGACAGACTGACGCTGTGTGGATCAAACATCCTTAGAGTGTCTCACGCTGCGGTTATAATCTAAGCCAAATACGAGGAGCGGCGCATGACCATCGAGAGTACGGAAAGCATCTGGCACAATGGCGAACTGATCCCCTGGAACCAGGCGCAGATCCACGTGATGAGCCATGTGGTCCACTACGGTTCGTCGATCTTTGAAGGGATTCGCTGCTACGCGCAGTCAGACGCCGGGGCAGGTATCTTCCGGCTGCCGGAGCACATGCAGCGGCTGATTGACTCCGCGAAGATTTACCGGATGCCGCTGCCCTATACCGCCGACCAACTGTCCGCCGCAGTAATCGATGTGGTCGAAGCGAACGGAGTTGCGCCCTGCTATATACGCCCGGTCGCGTTTCGCGGCTACGGAGAGATGGGCGTCAACGGATTGAAGGCTCCCATCGAGGTGTACATCGCCAACTTTCCATGGGGGAAGTATGTGCCGGGGAACGACGGCGCGGACGTTTGTATCTCCAGCTGGAACCGGCTTGCGCCGAATACCATGCCGTCCTTGGCCAAAGCCGGTGCCAACTATATGAATTCACAGCTGATCCGCATGGAAGCCGAGATCAACGGCTATTCCGAGGGGATTGCCCTGGACGTAAATGGCTACCTGTCGGAAGGCTCGGGCGAGAACCTGTTCCTGGTGCGTGGCGGTGTGCTGTACACGACGCCTCTGGCCAACTCCGTGCTGAACGGGATTACGCGGAGTTCCATTTTGACGCTGGCGCACCATTTGGGCATCACCGTTGTGGAGCAGGCGCTGCCGCGCGAGATGCTCTACATCTGCGATGAGGCGTTTTTCACCGGAACAGCGGCGGAGGTGACGCACCTGCGCTCGATCGACCGCATCCTGGTCGGCGATGGCACCATGGGGCCAGTCACGAAGGCGCTGCACGATGAATTCTTCGCCATTGTCAACGGGGTTAAGGCCGATCGGCACAACTGGCTGACGCCGGTACGGGTCAAGGTGGCCGAGGCAGTCGGAGCCTGAAGAAAAGAGGCAGCGTCAGTGGCCTCTTCCGGCCGGATCAGCCTTCGCTGGGTTTCTTTGCGCCTACGAGTTCCGGCTCCTTGACTGCGCTGAGCACCTCAACCTGCTCTGGCACGGGACGCCGTGAGCGTTGATAGGGGTCAAGCTTCTGCACCTGGCCTGTGAGCAGGCTCTGCTCGATCGCCGCGAGAACACGAACATCAAGCAGGCCCTCTTCGCCGTCGGCCTCCGGCTTTCGATCCTGAAGGATGCAGTCGGAGAAGTACTTCATCTCGCCGCCGAAGTGGTCGGTGGTCTTGAAGCTTTCGGTGTGCTTCTTCTTGTCGACGGTCATGACATGTTCCATGGCGGAGCCGACCTGGTAGGCGGGCTGCGAGAAGAGGTCGCCTTTATCGCCGACTACGCGCAGATCATCCACATCGCCGCCGTTATAGCTGAGGACGAAGGAAGCGAGACGGGCGCCGGGAAACTTGAGAGTGACGGCGACGGTGTCTTCGAAGTTGAAGCGTTGGGAGTCTGTGTTCACGCCGGTGGCGAAGACCTCGATCGGCTCGGCTCCGAAGAGGTTGCGGACCTCATTGATGGGATAGGGACCCATGTCGGCGACAGGACCGGCCCAGAAGCCGTGCTTGGCGCGATGATTCTGCCCCATCACCTGCTGCGAGAAGCTTGAGTTGAAGAAGCGGACCTTGCCGATCTCCCCGTCGCGAAGCTTTTGGATGGCTGCAAGGGTACCGGGCTCGTGGTGCAGGCGATACGCGACCATCAGCTTCGCGCCGGAACGATTGGCGGCTGCAATCATGCGCTCACACTCCTTGACCGAGACCGCCATAGGCTTTTCGAGCAGCAGGTGGATGCCGGCGTCGAGGGTGCGGACAGCGTACTCCACGTGGTCGAAGTTGGGCAGCGCCAGGTAGACGGCGTCGACTTCGCCCGAGGAGAGCATGGCGTCGTACTCGTCGTAGCTGTAGGTTTTGGTGATGCCGTACTTCTCGCCAAGCTTCTCAGCCTTTTCTTCGTGGCCGGTGACGAGCGCGACCATCTCGCTGTTGCCGGTGTGCTCGACACCAGGCATCATGGCGGCCTGCGCGATCCATCCCGCGCCGACGATGGCATAACGGACCTTAGAGCCAGTAACTTTCCTTGCGGTTTGAGTGGTCATCCTTGTTCTCCCTGCTATCGGACGCCGGTTAGGAGATTGGGGATGCCAGTTGTCCCGGCGCTGCACCGGGAGATCAATCCGATTTCAAGCGAAGTCTCAAAGTATTCAAAGCAGAGACTTTAGGTCTTGACCTGGAGCAGACTTCAGGGGAGTTTCCGGACAGGAACGCCGTCGGGGATTTTGATGTCGAACTGATCGTCTTCAAGCTTCTGGTTGAGGACAAGCTTGGTGATGTTGAGGTTGAGGCCGTAGTGGTCGAGCGGACGGTCGATCTGGATGTGGGCAGGAAAGGGAATGTCGTTGTAGGTCTGGTAGTTGCTATAGAGGGCGCGGGTGACGATCTGGCCGGCGTCGTTGTAGATCTCCTGTTTGTAGGGGAGGAGATTGGACCGGCTGATATGGATGACGCGGAGGGTGTGGACCTGCTTGCCCTTGGGGGTGGCGAGAACGGAAAGCTGGTATTCGGGCTCTTCAATAAGCTCGCCTTTTCGGCCGGCGGTGTTGTCGAC
>CAXTWP010000379.1:0-526 GCA_964247945.1 uncultured Acidobacteriaceae bacterium
GCCCCGAAGCCTTCAGGTTCGACAAGTCGATCGACGCCTTATGGTCGTTCAGCTGCCGCACCAGGTAGTCGCGCCCTTCGATCGTCGTCCAGCCCAGAAACGGGTCGGACTGCAACTGCATCGCGCGCTCCCCTTCCACCACCCGGCGGCCCTCATGGCGGGGCCGGTCGGACTGCGTGTTCCCGTCCGCATACGCCGTGTATGCCGACGGCGCTTCCTCCTTGATCTGAAGGAACAACGGATCGTCCGCTCCGTTCCCCTCCATGTAAAGGCAGTAGTCGCGCAGTCCCACCGATCCGGTCCCGACCACTTTGAACGCTACATCCACGACCCGGTACTGTGCCAGAAAACGCCGCCGCTCCACCTGCAGGGTCTCCGCATAGGAGCGCAGCGAGTCGATCACCCGCTGCGCGTCCGCCCCGGTCAGCCGCTCCAGCACCGGCTTCTTCGTCTTGAAGACCCTCCCGGTAGCAATCCTTTTGGCTGGCGGCTTGGGATCGCGCTCCATCGCAAGCTCCTTGCGCGC
>CAXTWP010000379.1:536-3024 GCA_964247945.1 uncultured Acidobacteriaceae bacterium
TGCTTCGAGGCGGCCTTCCTGCCGGCCTTCTTCACCGCGCCCGGCCGGTGCTCTTCGGTCAAAGCATCCAGGTTGGTCAGCGGCGTCGACCGCTCCGCCAGCTGCAATATCTGCTCGATCGCGGGAATATCTCCCAACCGGTGCACCTGGTACTTCACAACATCCAACACCGGCATCTTCGCAAAGTCATGCATCATGCAGAGGTAGCGGTCGAGAAACGTAGCCGCCGCCTCGCGGCAGTGGCTCTCCTTGCCACCCGCCTCGCGCCCCGCCAGCAGCAGCGACGTTGCCATCCGCTTCACGTCCCACTCGAACGGACCCAGGATCGTCTCGTCGAAGTCGTTGATGTCGAACACCAGCCTGCCGTCCGGCCCGGCAAACGCGCCCAGGTTACGCACGTGCGCGTCCCCACACAGCTGCGTCAGAATGCCCGTGTTCGCCACCACCGAAAGGTCATACGCCATGATCGGCACCGCCCCGCGAAAGAATCCGAACGGCGAGCACGCCATCCGCTGATGCTTCAGCTCCACCAGATGCGGAACCCGGCCTTTCTCGGCGGCGGCGAGCAGCGTCAGCGGGTCTTCCTTGCGCACCGCCGGCTCCCAGGGCGCGTGGCCCGCGCGCGGCAGATGTTTGCGTTTTTGCTGGCCAAGGGCGAATCGTTCGGGCGCGGTGAGAGTCGTGGACATGCTTAGCGTGAAGCATACAACGTCATCACCGGCGGTGCGATGCAATCGTTGGATTCGAGCTCATTCCTCCGAGCCCATCCCGCGCTTCTTGTTCTTCAGGCCTCCGCCACCAGTCTCGGAGACACACTTGTCAGACACCCAAACAGGATTCGCCACCTTGCCCGACGCCGCCCGGTTGAACGACCGGTACAACTTCGCCACATCCACGCGCCCACCATGCAACTCGCGTTCCACCGCCGCGTGCATCGCGGAGATCAGATCGTCGCGCAGTTCGTTCAGCACTCTGTCGATGTAGATATACGGCATCAGCTCTGGCCTTGAAGGCCCGGCAGCTGCTTTTCATAGCAGACGAAGCGTTGCCCCGGACGGAAGCGCAGCGCGATCTGCCCGGCGGCGCGGTAGCCGAGCTTTGGGAAGAGCCGCTGAGTAGCCTGGTTTTCGGAGTTGGTATCAACACGCACGAAGGCCATCCCGAGCGCCCGCGCGACGGTCTCGGCGTGTTGCATCAGAGCGCTGGCCACGCCCATGCCGCGCAGTTCCGGATCGACCGCGAGACGATGCACCACGAGGGCGGGTTGGGTGAGGTCCCATTCGGCGTGGGCGTACTCCGGCTCCTGCTCGGTGGCAAACGCCGCTACACCGGCAATCCCAGCATCGGCTTCGGCAAGCCAGAGCCGGCCGAGCCGGATGTCCTCGGCGAAAGCACGCGCGTTCGGGTAAGCATCGTCCCACTGCAGGTTGCCTTCCGCGCGCATCAGCGGCACCACGCGGCGAACGAGGTGCATGATCCCCGGTACGTCCTCCACCTTCGCTCGCCGCAACTGCATGGTTTCCACCTTAGCAGGGTAGACGATCTTTACTGGTGTGGCGAAAGGGGTGCGTATAAAGTGTTATGCCTGGGGGGCTAACCATGCGCCTTGATCGTTCGGAAATGCTTGCCGGCCCGGTTTGCCTCGGTCTCGCTCGAACCCGTCGACATCGGCCTGGAGCAGCCCATGAATGGAAAGCCGATGACGCCCTCTGTGCGGGTTTAAGTTACAGGTATGGACGGCGGCTTCACGATCTCCAAGATCAAGCCGCGAACATACTACGTCGTGGTGCGCAAGCTGAACTATCCTTCACCTATCCTCGGCTTCACCCGCGCCGAGTTGGAGAAGCCCATGGCGGTCGTAGGGCAGGGGATCGCCCGAACCGTGCCGATGGTGACCGTGGGGCCCGGCCAGACTGCGCTGGTCGAGGTGAGGATCGAGCCTGGCGCGGCAATCAGTGGGAGGGTAACCTTCGACGATGGCAGCCCGGCGGCGGACGTTTGGGTGAGAGCCTTGCGGCGACGAAACGACGGCATCTGGGAGGACACCCGGCGAATCGGCTTGAGCATCGGATTTCCTCCAAGTTAGAACAGACGATCAGGGCCGCTTTCGCGTTATCGACTTGGCCCCCGGGCGAGTTCCTGCTCGTGGCGGAGTTCCAACTCCACGAGAGCATGAGCGGCAGCATGTTCGAGCCAGGAGGAGCGTGGAGCAGCAGCGGTGGCATGGATGTCCTTTCCGTCTAAGCGCGAATGTCTTCCGCGATCGGCAGGCGACGCCCATCAGGCTGTTGGCCGGCGAGGAGCGTTCAGCGAGGACATCATGGTCCCACTCTCCAGGCTGCACACCGTCAGCGGTAGCCTCGTCAACCACAGTGGAGCTACCGTGAATGCCGGCTTGACACAAGTGGATCCAACCAGTGGCTCGTTCCACTTCTCCTTTGTGCCGGAAGGAACCTACCGCTTGAAGGCCTACGGAGCCGATACGGTT
>CAXTWP010000380.1:0-3023 GCA_964247945.1 uncultured Acidobacteriaceae bacterium
ATCTCAGCCCGCAGCAGGCCAAGGCCCTCTTCAACATCCTAGGCCACAACCTCGCCCAGTACGAACAGGCCTTCGGCGAACTCACGCTCGAGCCCATCCCTCCACCCTCCGGCCCCGTCAACTAGCGTGGCGTTTTGACTAGCCTATCCCCCTTCGCCCGCACCCGCACTGCGCCGCAGCTATCCCTCTGGCTGCTCTTTCCGCTCTTCTTTGCCGCCGTCGATGTCAGTCACTGGACCCTCCTCCGCCTCCCCTACTTCTGGGACGAAGGCGGCTACTATATCCCTGCGGCGCTCGACTTCTTTCGTACCGGCACCCTTATTCCGCAGTCCACCACGACCAACGCCCATCCGCCCCTGCCCTCCATCCTGCTCGCCGCCTGGTGGCATATCGCCGGCACCGGCATCGTCAATACCCGAACGCTGGGCGTGCTCACCGCCGCCGCCGCCCTGCTGGGCGTGTTTTGCCTCGCGCGCGCCCTCGCCGGTGAGACCGTCGCCACCCTCGTCACCCTCCTCACCGCCCTTTACCCAATCTGGTTCGCCCAATCCACTCTCGCCCACGCCGACATCTTTGCCGCCGCTTTCACCCTCTGGGCGCTCTCCTCCTACTTCCAGCGCTTCCAGCAACAACCGGGTACCCCACGTTTCACCTCTGTGACATGGGGCATGGCCCTCCTTTTTGCACTCGCCGCCCTCTCTAAAGAGACCGCCATCATCAACCCTCTGGCCCTCGCCGCCTGGGAGGTCCTTCAACTCCTCCGTAAGCGACCGGCCTCCGCCACCTGGGCCCTCGCCCTCATTCTCCCCGTTCTTCCCCTGATCGCCTGGTACGCCTTCCATTTCCACAAGACCGGTTTCGTCTTCGGCAACCCTGAGTTCCTCCGCTACAACGCCACAGCCAACCTCAATCCTCATCGCATCACTCTTTGCCTCTACCACCGCCTGCTACACCTCACCGCGCACATGAATCTCTTCGTCCCGGTAGCCTGCACCCTGGCCATAGTCCTATGGAAAGGTGCCCCCCGTCTCTCCTCTGAGACAGGGTTTCTGATGTGGGCAGACCATTATAGAAACGCGTCCATCCCCAAACCCGCCCTCCAAGCGATAACTATCATCCTCTTCGCCAACTGGCTGGAGTTCTCCATACTCGGCGGCGCGCTCCTCACCCGCTACCTCCTCCCGATGTACCCTCTCAGCCTGCTCGTCTGCGTGGCGGAGTGGCACCGCCGCCTTTCGCCACGGCAGGTGAAAGTCCTCTGCGCACTTACGGGTGCCGCCTTCCTCTGCGGTCTTTGGGTCAACCCGCCCTACGCCTTCGCTCCCGAGGACAACCTGACCTACCGCGACATGATCGTCCTTCACCAGCGCGCCATCGCCGTCCTCGCCTGCCGATTTCCCTCGGCCACCGTCCTCACTGCCTGGCCCGCAGCCGCCGAGCTCACACGCCCCGAACTCGGTTACACCGATCATATATTCGCGGTCAAGCCCATTCTCAACTTCTCGTTCGCCGAAATGCAGAAAGCCGCTGGCCCCGAAAACCACCAAGCGATGTCGGACACCGCCCTCCTCTTCTCCACTAAATGGGAGCCGCCCCCGGGCAAACACAACCTAAGCCGCTCCACCGAACCAACCGACACACGCTACTTCGACTTCCACCACGACCTCCGCCCCGCCGAAGCCGCAGCCTTCCTCCACGGCGAAGTCGTCTGGCAACAAACTCAGGGCGGCGAGTGGGCAGCGGTGCTCCAGTTTCCGAGGTTGTCCAAACCGGCAAAGAATTGATACGAGGTATGGAGCTAGCTCAGGTGCATTTCTTAGCGATTCGCCTCGATGTCGGCGTGTTTCCCTCTTTCGATCAGAATGTCCTGCTAGTGACTTTGCATTTGTCCTTCACTGAACAAACAAAGGCAAACTCGGATATGTTGGCGTGACGGCGCTTGACGATCGGTCGGCATCAGTAGCCAGCGGTCCATTTGCTGACGTCGATCAAGTGGACCTCGATCTTGAGAAAGCGGTCAAGCACCAAGACCGGGTCTCGATGATCGCCTCGCCCAAAGTAAAGAGGCGGAAGAACTGATCCCGATCCGCAGATGGTTCGGGTCTACGGTGATGTGCCGACGACTACTTGATACCCGAAAGGTATTGCCAAGCCACTTGCCTGCCGTGATACGCCAGGCGGGTCTCTCTCTAGGTGTGATTAAGCGCGGCCGGTCGATACGATCAAACCTATAAGTACTTAGGTTTAGGGAAAGTTGCCAATCTTCCTTCTTGGCTAGAGTGCACTGCGCCCTTCCGCCGCGAGAGTAAAGCTTGTAAATGGATGGATTGTGGCTTCTGCATTCGCTGACAAGTTCCTGTAACCGAGAGGGAGACACCAAACTGTTCGGCTCTGGTAAATCGTGAAGGTCCCCATAACGACGGATTCGGTGTTCGTCTTGGTATTAAGTCGGCGTCTGAAATCAGACGAACGGGGGATAAAGCAGAAGAACAAAGCAACTGGAGAGAAAAGCGGGAAAGCTGCGAACTGTCTCACGAGATGTGTTTTAGTACATGTTGTACAATCGTAAGTGTGGGGACGTAGCTCAGTTGGTTAGAGCGCTGCCCTGTCACGGCAGAGGTCGCGGGTTCGAGCCCCGTCGTCCCCGCCATACAAAGCAAAATTTAGCTTGGTATGGGACCTCATGTGACAAGCGAATCAAGGTCCGATTAGGTCCATTACGCCCGCCGGGGTACCAAAAGCGAGTAGTTTCAACCTCTCTCTGACCCACGTTGGGCACCATCATCCTTACAACCTTGCTCTGTGCGGCTCGTTTATGCGAGTTCACGGCCTGCGTGTATACGTCGAGCGTGATCCTGCTGTTCGCGTGCCTCAAGAGCTCCTGTACCGTCTTCACATCTTCCCCGTTTGCCTTCAGCAACGTGCCGAAGGAATGGCGGAAGGTGTGCCAGCCGATGTTCTTGGTGATGCCGGCTTGACGTGCCACCGGCCTGATGTAGCGCTTCATGAGATTGTCCGGCCAG
>CAXTWP010000381.1:0-3023 GCA_964247945.1 uncultured Acidobacteriaceae bacterium
GGCGGGGGACTGGTTGGACGGGTCGCCGCCGATGAGCAGGACGGCGGGGGCGTCCAGCGTGTCGCGCAGGGAGGCGGTTCGGCCGCGATGGCCGGCGAGGGCCTGGGTGAAGGTGACGTAGTCGGCGGTGCGGTGGTGGTCGATGTTATTCGTTTGGAGGACGGTGCGGGCGAACTTCTGGAGGAGGTAGGCCTCTTCGTTGGTCAGGCGGTTACCGCCGATAACGCCGATAGATTGGCCGCCGCGTGTGTCGCGCAGCTCGCGGAAGCGCTTGCCGACGTGGTCTAGCGCGTACTCCCAGGAGACGGGCTTGTGCGTGCCGTCGGACTGGCGGATGAGCGGTGTGGTGATGCGGTCGGGGTGGTTGGCGAAGTCGAAGGCGTAGCGACCCTTGTTGCAGAGGAAGTCGCCGTTGATGCCGGACCTGTCGCGGTTGTCGCCGCGGACGATCTCCGCGCCGTCCGAGGTGGAGCGGACGCCGAGCGTGGTCTTGCAGCCGTCGCCGCAATGGGTGCAGATGGTGCCGACGTGGTTCATCTCCCACGGACGGGTTTTGTAGCGGTAGGTGCCGGAGGTGAGCGCGCCGACGGGGCAGGCGTCGATGCACATGCCGCACTGCTCGCAATCGACATGGGCGAGGTTGTCGGGGGACTCGGACGCGGGCAGGTTGGGCGCGATGACGCTGGCCGAGCCGCGATTCTGGATGCCCAGCGCGAAGACGTCCATGCCTTCGCCGCACATGCGGACGCAGCGGTAGCAGAGGATGCAGCGCGGGCGGTCGAAGAAGACGACGGGGGACCACTGCTGCTCTTCGCGGTGGTTCTTGGGCTCGGCGTAGAAGCTGTCGGCCGCGCCGTACTTGAAGGTCATATCCTGCAGCTCGCACTCGCCGCCGGCGTCGCAGACGGGGCAATCGAGCGGATGGTTGCCGAGCAGGAGTTGGAGCGTGGACTTGCGGGCCTGGGCGATCTCGGGCGTCTCAGTGGCGACGACCATGCCCTCGGCCACCGGCGTGGTGCAGGCGGTCTGGAGCTTGGGCATCTTCTCAATACGGACGACGCACATGCGGCAGGCGGCCTGGAGCGAGAGGCCGGGGTAGTAACAGAAGGCGGGGATTTCGATCCCGGCGGCCTTGCAGGCCTCGATGAGGAGGGTGCCGGCGGGGGCGGTGAGCTTGTGGCCGTCTACGGTGAAGGTTACGTCGGGCATGGGGTCCTTAGGCTGCCTGCATCACGCGGCGCTTGGTTGCTGATGCCTTGTTTATATGGGTTCTCGGAGTCTTCGCGCGCGGCATATTGATGGAGAGATGTTCGACAACGTATGTGGTGTTCAGGTCTGTCTCGCCTTCGATAGGGAGAGTCACGGTGCTTGTCGTGGGCTCAGGCAAGGCATAGCCGAACTCCAAGGAGGCGTCCATGTAGAGTTCGAGGGCCTCTCGGAGGTTGGCTCGCATTTCGTCCAGAGTGTCGCCGACTGAGCCGCAGCCGGGAACGTCGGGCGCGAAGCCGGAGTAATTCTTCTTACCCTTCTCGTAGACCACCAGGAATGTCTTTTTCATAGGAGACCCGCTGTCTTTAGAATCTGCCTTTCCGTTCCAATCTTCAAGTCGCGTTTGTGCATTGGCACGACCACCAATCCCGGTCTCGTATCGTGTTTGAAGACGCGATGGCTTCCGTTCTGGCGCACGTAGTACCAACCCGCAGCTTCGATAAGGCGGATGATCTCGCGTGTGGTCAGAGGCCCTGCTCTTTCATTGACACTGAATCATGAACCAGTTTTCTAAAGCTATCTTCATTGTCTTGATTCTGAACCTGGCTAGTCGTCAGAGTCGGAAAAATATAGCGCCTCTTGTTGAAAGTCTTGCTTTGATCGCATTCATGAGAGGGCATTCCCTTGGCCGCAAGAGCTGCCAGTAGATCTTTGTCTTCAGTGAAGAATGTTGTTCCTTTAGTTCCAACATGAACCTCTATACGAAAAATCACTGCCCTTCATTATGCCGAACGCAACATACCTTTTAGCACAATTCAACTCCGTCCCATGAGGTCCCAGCGCTCGAAGAACGTCAAGAAGATCTTTCTTGTCAGCCATTTTCATCAGTGAGCTCCCGCCATCTCCAGTTCTCCCACCCGCTTGATCTTAATGAGCGGGTGATCGACGCGCTTGCCTTCGATGTAGTCTTCGAACTCCTTGCGGAACTTTTTGACGAAGGCGATGGTGGGCATGGCGGCGGCGTCGCCCAAAGGACAGAACGTCCGGCCCATCATGTTTTCGGCGAGATATTGCACGTTGTCAATGTCCTTTTTCGAGCCGCCGCCGGCGTGAACGCGGGTGAGGGTCTTCTTGATCCAGTCCGTGCCTTCGCGGCAGGGGATGCACCAGCCGCAGCTCTCGTGCTGGTAGAAGGCGATGGTGCGGAGGGCGAACTCGACGATGGAGACGGTTTCGTCGAGCACGACGATGCCGCCCGAGCCGAGCATCGTGCCGGCTTTGGCCATCTGGTCGAAGTCTAACCCCACGTCGATCTCGTCGGCGGTGAGGACGGGGCAGGAGGAGCCGCCGGGGACGACGGCCTTCAGCTTTTTGCCGCCCTTAATGCCGCCCGCCACGTCGTAGATGGCCTTGCGCATGGAGTAGCCCATGGGCAGCTCGTAGACGCCGGGCCGCTCGACATGGCCGGAGATGCCGAAGAGCCGCGTGCCGCCGTTGCGCTCCGTGCCGAGCTTGGCGTAGGCCTCGCCGCCCATCAGCAGGATGTGCGGCGCGTTGGCAATGGTTTCGGCGTTGTTGATGACGGTGGGACCGCCGTAAAGGCCGACGACGGCTGGGAAGGGTGGCTTGATGCGAGGGACGCCGCGCTTGCCTTCGAGCGACTCCATGAGGGCGGACTCTTCGCCGACCTCGTAAGCGCCCGCGCCGGTCTGGGTGATGATGTCGAAGTCGAGGCCCGACCCGAAGATGTTCTTGCCGAGGAAGCCCTTGGCGTAGGCGTCGGCGACGGCCTTTTCCATGATCTTGAGGAGGTA
>CAXTWP010000382.1:0-3021 GCA_964247945.1 uncultured Acidobacteriaceae bacterium
GTCCACGCCGGGAAAGGTGCCGAAATGCTGGTCGAAGGAGCGGTTCTCCTGGAAGAGGACGAAGACGTACTTGACTTTGGACTGCAAGAGGACGAGCTTTTCGGCCTTGGAGAGGTACGGGGTGGAGGCGACGTCGAGCACCTGTCTGGCGACGGCGTCTCTGGATTTGGGCGCAAGGGTGAGGAACTGGACCTGTTGGCGGGTGTAGGTGACGGCGTCGTCTACCGGCGCGGCGGGCTGTTTGGACTGGGCAGACTGCGCGAGGGCGCTGAACGGCTGCAGGACGAAGGCGGCGACCAGAGCGGAGGCGCATCCTGCGTTGGCTACATTCTTGAGGTTCATGCAGAATCCTTTATCTTCAGGGAGAGGTTGGGGTGGGTGGTTCCATAGGCGCTTGTTTGCGGCAGAGATGGCGCGGCATGGGACTGCGTTTCGGTGGTGCATCGAAACGTAGCAGAGGCACTCGGCGCACGATGGCAATAGAAGATTAAGAAACGATGTATTTTTGCGGGCCTTAGATCGTACCCCTCGCACGGCGGCCGAGCCGTTACGCCGAGCGTATCCGGTCTTTGCTTGCGCGGCAGGGCTGAAGATTCTGTAGAATGATCGACAACGCCGTGTCCGGTGGCCATATACCACTAGGGCTGTGCCCGATTCTCATCCCTCATCGAGCATAGGGGTGTGCCGTCGGCGACAGTTGCGCGATCTGACCCAGGAGTCCCGCCTTTTGACCTTACAACGCGCAACCTGCCTTCGTCGCCCCGTTCTGTTTCGTCTTATTTCCGGCGTTGCCGTTCTTCTGGTGCTGCTGACCACTGCGCCCGCGGCCAATGCGCGCGGTGCCGGGGGGCACCGGAGTTCCCATTTGCGCGCGATGAGCCGGATGCTAAGGTCGGTCGGCCTACCGGGGATGGGTTTTCTTCCGGATGACGACGAGGAGGATGTCCCGGAGGATGGCCAGAGGTATGAGCTGAGGCTGGCGCGGCAGGGTGGCGAGATGCTGGACGTCGTCTACCGGGTGGGGGATACGTATATTCCCGAGTCGCTGGACCAGCTGAGCCAGTTCCTGCATGACAGCCACAACGACGAGGTGAAAAGCTACGATCCGCGGACGTTCGATCTGCTGCATACGATGCTGGCGAAGCTGGACCGGTCGGGAAGCGTAATCGAGGTGCTCTGCGGGTACCGGACGCAGGCGACTAACGATGCGCTGCGGGCGAGTGGGACGACCAACGCGGCGGAGCACTCGCAGCATATCGAGGGGAAGGCGCTGGATATGAGGGTGCCGGGGATTTCAGCCGTGGCCTTGCGGGACGCGGCGCTTGCGCTGGGCGCGGGCGGGGTGGGGTACTACCCGGCGAGCCAGTTCATCCATGTGGATACGGGTCCGGTGCGGGAGTGGGTATTTGCGCCGCGGCGGGCGATCCGTTCGCGCAGGCGGCACCGCGGATAAGGGTTGATGGACTGATGGTGTGGCGCTGAAAAGCGGATCCTTCGGCAATGACAAACAAAAGGGGCAAAGGCAACAACAAGGGCAACGCAGATTCCCTTCGGGAATGACCAACAAGAAGAACGAGTGCGTTTCTCCACCTATTGCGCTCTTATTCTCGACCTGTGCGTGTAGCCTTCAGATGCGCATGGGCATAAGGATGTAGCGGTAGCGGACGTCTTCGTTGGCGTCTTCGGGGCGCATCTGGCCGGCGGACTGGGCGTCCTTGAACTCGAGGCGGACCTCACCCTGGGTGCCGGCGGCCTTGAGGAAGTCGATGAGGTACTGGCTGTTGAAGCCGACGACGAGGGGGTCGTACTGGTAGGGGGTGTCGATCGTGTCTTCGGACTCGCCGGCGTCGGTGGAGGAGCTGGAGAGCTTGAGTTCGTTCGATTCGAGGCGGATCTTGATGGCGCCGGAGCGCTCGTCGGCGAACTGAGCGACGCGTTGGATGGCGGCCATGAGTTCTTCGGAGCGGACGATGACGAACTTGTTGTTGTCGCGGGGGAGGACGGCCTCGTAGTTGGGGAACTGGCCGGTGAGCTTGCGGCTTGTGAGGACGCGGTTGCCGACGCGGAAGAAGAGGGTGGAGTCGTCGTCGGCGAAGTCGAGGGTCTCGGCGTCGGTAGAGCCGAGGAGAGAGTTGAGTTCGGCGAGAGCTTTCTTGGGGATGAGGGTCTTCTTCTCGCCGGAGACGCCGTCGAGAATCTCGCCCAGCTTTTCGATGTGGGCGAGGCGGTGGCCATCGGTGGCGACCATGGCCATGGACTCGGCCTTGAGGACGAGCAGGGCGCCGTTGAGGGTGTAGCGCGACTCCTCGTTGGAGATGGCGAAGATGACCTTGGAGACCATGTTGCGGAGGGCAGGGACGGAGATTTTGACGGCACCGGTGGAGGGGAACTCGGCGACCTGGGGGAAGTTGACGCGGGCCATGCCGACCATCTTGGTGTTGGAGCGGCCGGCGCGGATCTGGACCCAGTGATTGTCCATGAGCTTGATGGAGATGTCGCCTTCGGGGAGGAGCTTGATGTAGTCGAAGAGCTTGCGGGCGGGGATGGTGCAGGCGCCGGCTTTTTTGACCTTGGCGGCGCAGGAGGTGCGGAGGCCCTGGTCGAGGTCGGTGGCGGTGATGGTGAGCTTGCCTGTGTCTCCGTCCGCGGTGGCCTCGAAGAGGAAGTTCGAGAGGATGGGGATGGTGGTCTTGCGCTCGACGACGGACTGGGCGGCGGTGAGTTCGCGGAGGAGTTCGGCGCGGGAGACGGTGATCTCCAGGTTGCCGGTGGGGGCGGCTGCCGGTGCGGTCATGATGGTTTCCTCGGTGGCGATGGTCACGGTCGTCTCTCCCTTGTGTGCGCTGTTGTGGAACGAAGCCGGGCCTGACACGACTTTACATCGAAGGTTGCTTCGAGTGCACACTGCCGGCCCATCTTCCTGATTCTAGTGGCGGGCGGGCTGCGAGCGGATTATTTGTTTGTGGTAAAGTGGGACGGGTGTGAGGGTTGGCCGGACACGCTGGGCGCTACGGTTTCGGG
>CAXTWP010000383.1:0-3020 GCA_964247945.1 uncultured Acidobacteriaceae bacterium
TCAAGGCCGCAGATGCAGTGCATGTGCCCGAAGGCCTGGACATGGTCGAGGCCTCGGCGCTGCCGCTGGTGACGCTGACGGGCGAGCAGTTAATTACGCGCGGAACAAAGATCGAGAAGGGACAGACGGTGCTGGTGGCTGGGGCCGCGGGAGGCGTTGGACGAACGGCGGTGTGGACGGCCAAACAGGCGGGCGCGGTGGTGATTGCGGGCGTCAAGAAGAAGCAGCTTGATGAGGCGAAGATGCTTGGCGCGGACGAAGTCTTGGCACTCGACGACAAGAAGGCTGTCGCCAAGCTGGGCTTTATCGATGCCGTAGCCGATGCAGTGGGTGGAGAGACGGCGCAGATGCTGCTGAGCAAGG
The DNA here is from genome assembly GCA_964247945.1 of uncultured Acidobacteriaceae bacterium. GTDB lineage: Bacteria > Acidobacteriota > Terriglobia > Terriglobales > Acidobacteriaceae > Edaphobacter. The sequence continues at coordinate 364 of CAXTWP010000383.1, forward strand.
TGAAGCAAGGCGGTATCTTTGCGTCGGTGCTTGGGCCTCCGGCGAACGCCAAGATGCACCCGACCGTACACATAGCTCCGGTGGTCGCGCAGCCGGACGCGGCCGCTCTTCGGAAGTTGGCGGAGGATGTGCTCGCGAAGAAGCTGGTTATCCCGATCGATCGCATGATTGCTATGGCGGATGCAGGCGAAGGCCAGGCGGCGGCGGAGAAGGGCGGGATCGGCAAGGTACTACTGCTGGCTTAGACCAGCCAAGAACTTTTGGCTGGCAATCCTTTCAGGGACGAGTACACTGAGTGTCATCAACACTCTATGAATGTTCCGGCTTGCGGGACTGCTTGAAACCGAGCAGCCCGTTCCGGCGATCTCACTCCCTGGAGCGAACGATGCGGCGTCTTTCTTTTCAAGTTGCGGTGTGTCTGGCGATCGGTGCCGGGCTGGTTGGGTGCAAGCAAGATAAAGCGAAGACAACGACTGCGGCCGCGCCCGCAAAGACGCTTGGGATTCGTCCGTACGGGGACGAGACCGTCAAGATCGACACCAGCAAGATGCCGGATGCCGAGAAAAAAACGTTTACGTACATCGACGAGCATATCGATGAGCATGTGGAGAACCTGCAGAAGTGGATCCAGCAGCCGAGCATCTCCAATAGCGGGGAGGGGATTCCCGAATCCGCCGAGATGGTGAAGGGTTTCTTCGACAAGCTGGGCTGCCAAACGACGAGGGTCTTCGACGTGGGCGTGAGCAAGTGGGGCCAGATGGGCAACCCGGTTGTCTATGCCAAGTGTGATGAGGGTGCGCCGAAGACGCTGCTCATCTACTGGATGTACGACACGATGCCGGTGACGCAGCCGGAGCTTTGGGTGGCTCCGCCGTTTGAGGGACGGCTGGTCGACGGAAAGACCGCGGGGATCGATCCGGCGTACAAGAAGGTGCTGATCGGGCGCGGTGCCACCAACTCCAAGGGACCGGAGATGACGGAGCTGAACGCCTTTATGGCCATTAAGGCGACCAACGGCAAGCTGCCGGTAAACCTGATCATCGTGGCCGAAGGCGACGAAGAACGCATGTCGATGGGGTTGAACAAGTTCGTCACGACGCATCCTGAATTGCTGAAGCCGGCCGACGCGATGCTGATGTTCGGCGGACAGAACGGGGCGCGGTCAGCGTCGGTCTCGGGAGCCTCTGAAGGGCTGATGTATCTGGAACTGACGACGAGCGGCACCGCCTGGGGACGCGGGCCGACGGTTTCCGACATCCACGGCATCTTCAAGCGGACGACTGACAGCCCGGCGTGGCGGCACATCCTGATGCTCTCTTCGCTGATCGGCAAAGATGGGAACACGCCGGCAATTGCGGGCTTCAATGACCACATCAAACCGATTTCGCCCGAGGCGGACAAGCGGCTGCACGACGCGGCGGCAAAGACGGACCTGAAGAAGATGGCGGACAGCGTCGGCGTCGCCCGCTTCATCTCGGAAGACCCGTATACGGTGCTGAAGATGGGCAGCTTCGGCACGGCGTTCAACTTCGACGGTATTTGGGGCGGAAATATGTACGCCGGCGGATCAGGCGCAATCCTGCCGAACAAGATCACTTCCAAGCACAGCATTCGTTATATACCGGACATGAACAGCGGGGACATCCTCCAAAAGGTGCGCGCACACCTCGATAGCCACGGGTACAAGGACGTGCAGGTTCGGCTGATCGGGGACCAGCCGTGGTCGACCATGGACTTCGACACGGATGTGGCGCACTCGGTGGAGCAGATGTTCGACAAGTTCGGCATTCCCTGGACGCCGCCCATCAGCAAGACAAGCACCATGGACGCTTTGGACACTAACGGCGGTGGTGCCTGGCCGGGCTACCTGTTTACCAACGGCAAGCAGGGCGATCCGGGCACAACGCCAATTGGGCTGCCTATCGCCGGCGGTAGCGCCGGGTACGGCGGCCGGGCTCATGCGGCGAACGAATACTGGGTGATTGAGGGCGCGGGCAAAGTCTACGGCATGGCGGGCGCGGAGAAGTCGATCGTGGATGAGTTGTATAACTTTGCCGCGACAACAACCGTGGCACCGAAAGGACAGACGAAGTAGACGGTTTGTCGCTCGTTGTGTGGCTTCTCTATACTTGGACGGCTGCCTGATGTGAGCCGACTCCATGCGGGCCGTGCTGGCGTGCTGGCCGAGGGAGCGTCCCTGTTGAACTTGAACCGCCGCCGTTTTGTCCGTTCGCTCTCGACGACCGCGCTGGTGCTTTCGTTAGACGATGTCCTTGCCTTAACCTCTCCGATTGCGCGACAGGTGGATGTTTCGGCAGGCCAGATTGGTTCGCGGCCTACCTACGAGACCAAGCCGCGCGCCGCGCCAAAGGGTGCGCCTTCCCCTATAGCCGGAACGCCTCTGGGTGTGAGCTTCATGGATGTGGCCCGTGCTGCCGGACTGAACGCGAAGACGATCTATGGGGGTGAGCACAAGAATCGCTATCTTGTGGAGACAACCGGCTGCGGAGTCGCCTTCTACGACTATGACCAGGACGACTGGCTGGACATCTTCCTGGTCAACGGCTCGCGGCTGGAGGGGTTCCCTGCAGGGCAGGCTCCGACCAACCATCTTTTCAAGAATAATCGTGACGGGACGTTTACCGACGTAACGGTGA
>CAXTWP010000384.1:0-1263 GCA_964247945.1 uncultured Acidobacteriaceae bacterium
GTCTTGTGGGGCGGCCTTCCTGGTGAGTCACGAGTACGCGGCTCCCATTGCGGAGCCGCTCTTGCCCGTCGACGACGATACGATCACCCGGGCGGAGACCGCCGGCGACGATGAGCTGGGTTCCTTCGGTCACATCGATCTTGACCGGCTGGGTGACAACGTAATAGCCGAACGGCTCGCCGGCGGAGGTGGGCTTGCCGTCGGGGCCGGTCTGACGGAGGGCGTCGGGGACCTGGCCTTGCTTCAGCAGGTAGACGAAGCTGCCCTGGGAACCCGACTGTAGGGCAGCGGCGGGGATGACTGTGGCGTCCTGCCGCTGTTCGAGGATGAGGCGGATGTTGACGAACTGGTTGGGAAAAAGGGCGTTGTCGCTGTTGGGAAAGACGGCCTTGACCTTGTCGGTGCCGGTAGTGGGGTCGATCTCGTTGTCGACGGTGAGCAGGCTGCCGCTGGCGAGATGGGTCGCGCTCGACCGGTCATAGGCCTCGACCGGGAGACGGGCACCGCTGCGGACGAGTTTGAGTACCTGCGGAAGCTGGTCCTCGGGGAGGGTGAAGATCACGGCGATGGGTTGGAGCTGAGTGACGACCAGCAGGCCGGTGGTGTCGACGGCATGGACGATGTTGCCGGGGTCGACCTGGCGTAGACCGACGACGCCGTTGATGGGCGAGGCGATCCTGGTGTAAGCGAGGTTGACCTTGGCGGCCTGGATGGCGGCCTGGTCCGACAGGATGGAGCCTGCGGCCTGACCGGCGGTTGAGAGCTGCGACTGCTCGCTCTCGCGGGATACGACGCCCGCCTCGCGCAGCGCGGTGTAACGCTGGGCCTCGGCCTGGGCGTTGGCGGCGTTGGCTTGGTCCTTGGCAAGCTGGCCCTGAGCCTGGGCGAGCGCGGCCTGGTACGGCGCGGGGTCGATTTCCATCAATAGCTGGCCCTGCTTGACCGGCTGGCCCTCGTTGACGGCGACACGCATAAGCTGCCCGTCAACGCGGGTCTTAATGGTAACGGTGTTATAAGCGGTGACGGTGCCGAGCGCGTTGAGGTAGACAGGCAGGCTCTTGCGCTCGACTTGAGCGATGAGGACGGGCGTGGGACGATCGCCCTGCGCGGCCATCAGGTCGTTCTGGGTCTGCTGGTCGGCGGCGTTGCGGCGGATCTTCCAGACGGCCGCGCCTACGCCAAGAGCGATGACCAGCAGGACAAGCAATGTACGAACGATGCCGGACACGCGGGAAGCCGGCCGGAGCGGCGGCGGCGGTGGGG
>CAXTWP010000384.1:1273-3017 GCA_964247945.1 uncultured Acidobacteriaceae bacterium
GTTCGGTGTTATGTACTTCCATGCCTGCTTCGAACAACTCGGGTGCCATGCGTCGTGTACCTGGAACTTAGAACATCAGCTCGCCGTTGCGGCCGCCGGTGAGGTGCGCGAGGTGGTTCGCCGCCTGCCGGAATGGGTTGCGAATCGTTAAGAATGGTTCGATCGATCTTTACCTATCTTGCTCTAGAGTAAATGATAATAAGGAGATGCAGGTCCAACAAGCCACTCTCGCCACCGACCCTACGCCCGGCGTCATGCATCCCTTGTGCGTCGATTTGGACGGTACGCTGGTGAAGTCCGACACGCTGTATGACACGGTGATGGCGCTGGCGCGGCAACATCCGGCGATGCTGCTGAAACTGCCGGGCTGGCTGAGCGGCGGGAAGGCGGCGCTGAAACAACACCTGACCGCGGCGGTCGAGCTGAACGTGACGCACCTGCCGTACAACCGGGAGCTGCTGCAGTATCTGGAACAGCAACATGCCGCCGGCCGACCGATCTACCTGGCGACTGCGGCGGACACCGTCCTGGCGGAGCGGGTAGCCGCGCACCTGGGCTTGTTTGCCGGGGTTCTGGCCTCGGCGGGAACGGTGAATCTGGCTGGTAAGAACAAGCTGGCAGCTTTTCGGGAACGCTTCGGGGACAACTTTACCTATATCGGCAACGCGCTGCCGGATGCGCCGTTGCTGGCCAACTGCCTGGAACCGATGGTGGCCAATCCCACTTCGAGCTTGAACGCGGCTTTGCGCAAGGCGAAGGTGACGCCGGTGCGGTCGTTCGTGGACGCGCCGAATCCGCTAAAAGCTTGGCTCAAGGCGATCCGGCTGCACCAGTGGGCCAAGAACGTGCTGATCTTCCTTCCGGTGCTGCTGGCGCACGCCTGGGCGGCGGGGCCGATAGTGGGCGCGCTGATCGCCTTTGTCAGCTTCGGGCTGTGCGCGTCGGCGACGTACATCGTGAACGACTTGCTGGATCTTGAAGCCGACCGCAAGCACCTGAAGAAGCGCCGCCGGCCTTTTGCGGCGGGCGATCTCTCCGTGGTGGCGGGGCTGGCGGTCGTCGCGCTGTTTCTGATGGCGTCGTTGAGCCTGGCGCTAGTGCTGCCGTACGCCGTGATGGCGGTTTCGGGCGGTGTGGGTCTGCCGCAGCCGCACTACTTCCTGGTATGGCTGGCGATCTACGCGGTGACGACCTCGGCGTACTCGTTCCGGTTGAAGCGCGCCGTGCTGGTGGATGTGATCGTGCTTTCGGGGCTGTATACGATACGGATTATTACCGGTTCGGCGGCGACGGGCGTGCCGATCTCGGAGTGGCTGGGCAGCTTCAGCATCTTCTTCTTCCTATCGCTGGCGTTCGTCAAGCGGTTCGCGGAACTGGACAGCCTGCTCCAGCGCGAGACCGCTCCGGCCAAATCGCCGGCGCAGATTCAGGGGCGGGGCTACCTGGTCTCGGATATTGAGCAGCTGCGCAGCTTCGGGTCGGCTTCGGGGTATGCGTCGGTGGTGGTGCTGACGCTTTATCTCTCGAACATCAGCGCGTTTCAACTGTACGCGCATCCCCGGCGGCTTTGGCTGCTCATCCCGGTATTGCTGCTGTGGATCAGCCAACTCTGGTTGCTCGCCTCACGCGGCCAGTTGGACGAAGACCCCGTGGTGTATGCCATCACGGACAAGAAGAGCCTGCTGATGGGTGCCTTGGTGGTGTTGATCGTGCTGGTCTCGTTGTAATATCGAAGGTTCCCGAC
>CAXTWP010000385.1:0-411 GCA_964247945.1 uncultured Acidobacteriaceae bacterium
TAGTGGCGTTATTGGGGAGATTGAAGACGGCGTCCTGATTGGGACGGTAGGGCAAGGTGCCGCAGGTGGCTTTGAAGGCTAGATAGGCGGTCACACATTCGGCGCAGCCGGCGACGTTGCACTCGGCGTACCGCAACTCGGCGGCGCATCGCTTGGACGTTTGCTTGTCTCCGGTGACCTCGGCCCGAAGGAACTGGGCGGCTACTTTGGCGCAGTCGACCGGCACGGTGGCGATAGCGGCGGCATGAGCTGCGGCCGGGGCTAGCTGGGGTGCGGCTAACGAGGCGGGTGCGCCGGCCGAGCCGCTTTGGAGATGCGGACCGATCACATCGGCCGGGGACATGAGGTCCTTCCGAACGAGTGGGCCGCGGACGGCGAGGCCGGCGCGAGAAGCCGGGGACATTCTGGCCT
>CAXTWP010000385.1:421-3017 GCA_964247945.1 uncultured Acidobacteriaceae bacterium
GAAGAGCACCATCTTACTGCATGCCGGTTGGCGTACTTCGCTTCGCATGGGTAATTTATGCAGCCGCAACAGACGGCATTGCGGGCCGATGCGGACGCGGCCCAGCGGTTGTGGTGCCGTGTTGGGAGTGGGGGCGGTCTTTTCCGTATAATCAGGGTTTTACGGTTGCGGCCTCGCAGCGTTATGCCTGTGCCGCTGCAACGCCAATGGAAGGCACCATGCCCGAGAAGATCAAGAAGCGGTTGGAAGAAGAGATTAAGCTGTTGGAGCACGAGCTGACGACGGAGCTGCCGGCGGAGATCAAGAAGGCGGTCGCGCTGGGCGACCTGAGCGAGAACGCCGAATACCACTCCGCCAAACAGCGGCAGGAGTTTGTCAACGCGCGTCTTGGGCAGCTGAAGAAGCGCATGGGTGAGCTGGCGATGGTGAACCTGACGAACATCCCGCGGGACAAGGTAGGGTTTGGGGCGACGGTGGTGGTCTTCGACTCGAGCAAGAACGAGGAGATCAGCTACAAGCTGGTGACGAGCGAGGAGTCGGATGTGTCGAAGGGGCTGATCTCGACGACATCGCCGATCGGACGGTCGCTGCTGGGCAAGCGCGTGGGCGACGTGACCGAGGTGACGACGCCGAACGGCAAGCGGGAGCTTGAGGTGCTGAAGCTGACCACGATCCACGACACGGAAGACGCGGACGACGACGCAGTCGCGAAGGTTTAGGGGCCGCGCGTGGCGTCGACCTGGACGAGTGCGTTTGGCAGGGGCAGCGGGTGGCTGCGGCAGAAGATTGTCGACGGTCTGGCGCTGACGCGCATCTCGCCGAACGCGCTGACGTTCATCGGGCTGTTAATCAACATTGTGGCGGCGGTGTTCTTCGGGTTTGCACGGGGAGACCACGCGGTGCGGTATTTTGTGTACGCGGGCCTGGTGATTATCGGCGCGGGCATCTTCGACATGGTCGATGGACGAGTGGCTCGACAGACACAGCAGGTGTCGGTGTTTGGGGCGTTCTTCGATTCGGTGATCGACCGGTACTCGGACGTGGCGCTGTTTTTTGGTCTGCTGGTGTATTACGCGCGCGGGAACCGGTTTTTTTATGTGGGGCTGGTGGCGTTCTGCATGACGGCGAGCCTGATGGTGAGCTACACGCGGGCGCGGGCGGAAGCGCTGATCGGGAGCTGCAAGGTCGGTTTTATGGAGCGGCCGGAGCGGATTGTGCTGGTCATTCTGGGCGCTCTGTGCAATCGCTGGGGAGTGATGGCACCGGCGTTGTGGGTGCTGGCGGTGCTGTCGACGATCACGGTGATACACCGGATTCGGTATACGTATATGGAGACCAAGCGGCGGCTGGCGGAACGTTGAGCGGCTGGAGTCGAGACCAGATGGGTCTGAGCTGCATGATGGACAGCTCCGACGCCTCGATGACCGGGATCAAACCAGAGAGTTGAATCTTTCGTAACAGATGAGGGACGAGGTTTCCGGCTCAGGTACTCTAGCCTTATCGATGAACGTGAGCTACAACCCGGACCTCAGAGAAAAGTTACGCGGTAGTGACAATCAAATCGAAGCCAACTTTGAGACGCGAATTGTGACGGGCGTTGAGAAGATCATTCCGTTGCAAAGCATGCTTTTGAAGTTGAGTTTGCGCTATGGGCAGCAGGGAACATTCGACTACCTGGAGTACTTCCTCGGGTTCGAAGACGCGGCGAAGAAGACACCGCACCTGGTTCTCGTGGGTCGTGGGATGGACGTAGCGGGGGTAACGGAAGAGACGCTTGTGGGCGCGCTGCTGATTCACGAATACCAGGCATTCGGGATCGGAACACGCGTCTTTGCGACCGATGATACGAGCGGCCGGCGAACGATGGTGGCTCCGGCGGAGCAGCGGATGCTGGTGGCGCGGCATGCAGCAGCGGCGCTACTGCGTGCGGGAGCACGACTGGCCGTCTTGTCATTTATTGAGCCCGGTGCGGTAGAAGCGCCAGTGTCCCGGCACTCCCGCGGAGATGCGGTGCAAGGCAAAGATGCGTGGCGGGTCACCACCCAGCGGCGGATCATCCGGTCGTATCTGTCGCTGGAGAGCACCTACGACGCGACACTGGCGAAGATGGGGCAGAAGACCCGCTTCAATCTGCGGTACTACCGGCGGCGGGCGGAGGCACAGCTGGGTTGTACGTTTGTGCGCGAAGCGGTGATCGACCGCGCGGGATTTCAGGCATTCAATCGGGAGTGTAGCTACGCTGTCCCCGATAAGAGGGCGGCGTGGCGTTATGATTCGGTTTCGAAGGTACGCGGAATGTTTTTGTGCGGCATGAAGGACCGCGACGGGCGCTGGTTGAGCCTGGTGGGGGCACGCCGCTACTACGATGCGGTGGAGATCGACTGGCAGATGAATCGCGACGACCTGCCGGCGTACTCGCTGGGCACGGTGATGCGGGCTTACTTGATTGAAGAGGAGATCGCGCGCGGAGCGAAGAAGCTGTTTATCGAAGGGGGGACGCCTCACGCGATGCGGCACTCGTTTGCGATGCATATGGTGCGGGACGTGGCGGTGGCGAATAACGCGTGGTTTGCGCCGATGGTACGGCGGGCGACGC
>CAXTWP010000386.1:0-1922 GCA_964247945.1 uncultured Acidobacteriaceae bacterium
CATGAGCCGGGTGTGCACGAGCGCAATAACCACTACTCCGTAGGCTTCGATCCAACGGTGAGCTACACGGTCGCGGGCAGTGCGGTCGGAGCCACCGGCGGCGTTGAGTTCGCGGGCCAGAACGGCTACTCCACCTCCACGGGAGCGACGCCGAACAAGATCTCACCACGCGCGGGCTTCGCCTATGCGGTCAATCCAAAGACGGTCGTCCGCGGCGGATACGGCCTCTTCTATCAGCCTCTTGTCTACAGCAACTCCGCCTCGTTCGCTCCAGGGTACGTTTTGACCAATACCATTCCTTCGCAAAGCGGTGTACCGGCGATCAGCCTTTCCAATCCATTCCCGACGTTGAGCACAACACCGACCGGCAACTCGCTGGGCGTCAGCACGAGCGTCGGCAGCTCGCTCACAGTGATCGACCAGAACCGTAAATCGCCGTTTTACCAGTCCTATTCCGCCGACATCCAGGAGGAACTGCCTTACGGGTTCGCGTTGAAGGTGGGCTACGTCGGAGGCCACTCGCGCAACCAGCCCAACACGATCAACCTCAACCAACTCCAGGACACCTACTACGCGCAGGGAAACACAGCCCTCACCAACAAGGTGCCCTTCAAGTATGCGGGGACCGGGTCGTGGAGCAACGCCGCGCAACCCTTGAACCAGGGACTAAGACCCTTTCCGCAGTTCACCGCCATCTCGGACTCGGTGAGCGATGGCTATTCGAATTACAATTCGCTCGATCTAAAGATTCAGAAGCGCTTCAGCCAAGGCTTTACGGTCTTGTTCGGCTTCACGTGGGCCTCTAACTGGGACAATCTTTGGGGTGCCAGCAGCACACTTAACCCCGGCAACAACGGGCCGCAAGACATCTACAATCTGGCACCGGAGTACGCGCGGGCAATCAACGACATTCCTAAGCGCACAACGCTCGCAACCACCTACGAGCTGCCCTTCGGGCGCGGCAAGATGTTCCTCAGTGGAGCGAATCGCTGGTTGGACCTCGCGGTGGGCGGATGGCGCTTCAACGACATCACCATTATCCAGGATGGATCACCTTTGCCGATCACCCAGACGACCAACAACAACACCTCCTTCGGCAACTCCACGCAGCGGCCGAATCGTATTGCGGGCGTGCAGGCCTGCTATACCGGAGCGCCCGAAGGACGTTTGAATAACTACTTCATCGCCTCGGCGTTCGCGGCCACCTCGGCCACGGCTTATGGAAACCAGCCGCGTACGAGCAACTGCTACGGGCCGGGTTACCTGAACTCCGATCTTTCGTTGAACAAGAACTTTAAAGTGACAGAGCGGGTGAATGCGGAGTTCCGGGCGGAGGCCCTGAACGCCTTCAACACCCCACAATTCAACGGACCCAACTTGGTCGTGGACAGCAGCACGGCAGGCAAGATCACCGGCACACTTGGCTTTCCCCGCCTGGTGCAGTTAGGCGGCCGGCTGACGTTCTAAGCCAAACGGATGGCAAAGAAGCCCCGCTCTTGTAGATGAGAGCGGGGCTTCCTGTTGTCTGCGGCTGAATTTCTACAGGACGATTGCGCGTGGAACGTCTGTGTGCCGTACCGCAACGAATCGAACCCAGAGGTTGCGTCCTGTCACGAGGCGGTATCCGGCAACGCTAAGATGAAGGTATGACTACTGAGCCACTCTCCGACCGTAGGCTTGGTGCGACCGGTCCCACCGTCTTCCCGCTGGCGCTCGGATGCATGGGTATGGGCAAGGCCGCGCTCTACGGCGAAAGCGATGAAGCTGAAAGTATCCGCGCGATCCATGCGGCAGTGGATGCCGGGGTTACGCTGCTCGACACGGGCGACTTTTACGGCATGGGCCAGAACGAACTGCTAATCCGCCGGGCGCTGGCTGAGATGTCGTCCTCCACCCGCCAGCGAGTGCTGCTGTCAGTCAAG
>CAXTWP010000386.1:1932-3008 GCA_964247945.1 uncultured Acidobacteriaceae bacterium
CATGCGCGCGCCCAACCGCACGTGGCGCGGCCCGAATTGCCGCCCCATTACCGTAAAGAGCTGCCTGGCGCAAAGCCTGAGCAAGCTCGGTGTCGACCACATCGACATCTATCGGCCGGCGCGTCTGGACGACGCCGTGCCGATCGAGGACACTGTTGGCGCAATCGCCGAAATGGTTAAGCAAGGCTATGTACGGCACGTTGGACTCTCCGAAATGAATATCGATACCGTTCGCCGCGCGCAAACCGTCATACCCATCTCCGACCTTCAGATCGAGTATGGCCTCGCGACACGCAGCATTGAAGCGAAGATTCTGCCCGGCCTGCGCGAGCTAAGTGTAGGCGTCACCGCCTACGGTGTTCTTTCGCGCGGTCTGCTCGTCGGCTCGACGCCCGCGCCCAAGGGGGACTTCCGCAAGTTTCTGCCACGCTTTACCGGCACGAACCTGGCCAAGAATCAGGCTCTCGCAGGAACGCTCGCCGGGGCCGCCGCTGAGCGCGGCGTTACTGCCTCGCAGATGGCGATCGCCTGGGTGCTCTCGCGCGGCGAGGATATTGTTGCACTGCTTGGCTCGCGCACCGTGGCGCAGGTTGAAGAGGCTGTCGCGGCGGTTTCAATACGCCTTTCAAGCGGCGAGTTGACTGCGCTTGAGGCGGCCGTGCCCGCCGAGGCCGTGGCCGGAACCCGCTACGATAAACACTCCATGGCCCACCTCGACAGCGAACGATAACGCCTCCAGATCTACCGCGCCTGCGGTACGATCAAGCAAACACACTTATTGTTTGCTTGGAGGCTGGCCCATGGCAGAGCTCGATCGGCGTCGCTTTGTGCAACTGTTCACCGCAACTGGCATCGCGGCATCTTTGCCGAGTCAATACTCTTTCGCTGCACCCGATCCGGCAAGCGGTCTCGTCGAACTTACCCTGTCCGAGGCCTCACATCGCCTCCATACCCACCAGCTTACTTCCGTCGAACTCACCCAGGCTTACCTCGATCGCATCAAGATCTACAATCCGAAGCTGAACGCCTTCATTACTGTGATGACGACCGGGGCGCTCACCCAGGCGGCCGCGCTC
>CAXTWP010000387.1:0-2538 GCA_964247945.1 uncultured Acidobacteriaceae bacterium
CACGGCTACCCCGTGCAGATTTCTTAAGCCGCGATTACTGGTTGAGGGAACTGTTGCCGCCCGATGGCTGGTCGGCATCACGCGCCGGGCCAAGGCCCAGTTTGATGATCGCCCGTGAATCGGGGACCAGCTTCGTCTGCCAGCCGTTATCAGCTTGAAGCTTCTGCATGGCCGCTTCGGTGGAGCCGTCCCAATGGCCACTGGCTTCACCGCTCAGGTAGCCTTGCTTGATCAGAGCAGTCTGGATCTCGGTCGCCCGTGCGTCGTCGATGTTCCGCTGGGATGCGATCTTCGCGGACTTGGCCGGTTTTGCTGCTTTCTTGGTGAACAGCCGGGGAGCGGTTGGTCCGCGTCGCGAATGGGTCATCGCTGTGCCGGGCAGCGCGGCGGTAAAGAGGAGGGAACAAGCCAGAAGAAGGCGACAGGACGGCAACGTCGACATTGAACCTAAACCTCTATTGCAACTTATCGGGCGAGATCAGATTCTCATCGGTCGCGCGATTACGAACCAAGAGTAACGCCTTTGCCGATGTCCCGCAACAGGAAAGGTTGCTTTTTATTAGAAAAGTTCAATGTTGAACCTTGAATGTCCTGGAACAAGCGGGCAGGCTTTAGCCTGCCTGCCCGTCTCCGAATCGTTTCCGTCGCTTACTGGAGCGTACCACCGACGAACTGGTTGCTATGGGTGGGGTCGTTCGCAATCCGCACGACAAAGACGACATCCTGACCCTGCTTCAGGCCTCCGACGATGGCTTTGTAGCTCGCTTCGTCCGTCACCGGCATCTTGTTGATGGCCACAATGATCTGACCTTTCGCAAGATTGATCTCGTCGGCAAAGGAACCCGGCTTCACCGTATTCACTACGACGCCGCCCTTGATCCCGAGCTTCGTCGATAAGGCGGCGGGCACGGCCGTCACGGTAATGCCCAGCTTATTCTGACCCTCATCGGCCTCCTGCGGATTGTCGGTGTCGGCTTCGCCGCCGCCGTTCAGGTTGGCGTAGAGCTTGGCGCGGTCCGTGATCATAACGTTGACGGTGTTCTGCTTGCCGTCACGAAGATAGCCGAGCTTTACGGTGCTGCCCACCTTACGGGCCGAGATGTCCGCCACCAGATCGTCACCGTCCTTGATGTTGCGCCCGTCGATCGACACGATGATGTCATCCGGCTTCAGCCCGGCTTTCGCGGCACCGCCGTTCGGCGTCACCGTACTCACCATCACGCCGTTCTGGAAGCCGTACATCCGCTGCACCGCAGAGGAGATCGAAGCCTGGAACTGAATACCGATCGAACCGCGGATGACCTTATGCTCCGGCCCGATCAGCATGTTGTAGACGCTCGCTATGATGTTCGACGGCATGGCGAAGCCAACCCCCTGCGAACCCATCGATGAGGTGTAGATAGCCGTGTTCATGCCGATCACCTGGCCGGCGAGATCGACCAGCGGACCGCCCGAGTTACCGGGATTAATCGCCGCGTCCGTCTGGATGAATCGCTGAAACTGGCTCGCTGCGCCGCCTTCAAGATTCGCGCGGTCCTTGGCGGAGACGATCCCCGCTGTCACCGTCTTTGCCAGCGAGAACGGGCTGCCCAGCGCCAAGACCCAATCCCCTACCTGTGCGCCGTCGGAGTTGCCGAGCTTGACGGTCGGAAGCGGCTGTTTCACATCGATCTTGATGACGGCAATGTCGGTGTCCTTGTCCACGCCAACCACCTTGGCTGGATGGCCCTCTTCGCCGGGCCCGCCGTCCGGATCGCTCGACAGCTTGACATAGATCTTGTCGGCCTTGTCGACGACGTGGTTGTTGGTGATGATGTAGCCCCGCGAGTCGACGATGAAGCCTGAACCAAGCGCCCGGCGCTCCCCGCCCATACCGTCGCCGTCATCTCCGTCCTGGCCGCCCTGGCCGCCCTGGCCGCCGAAGAAGCGGTTAAAAAAGTCCTGCATGTCGCCGGGAGACTGCGGGTTGTCGTCACCGCCGCCGTTCGGCACATTGGGATGGCCTTGCGGCATGCTGCGCCGCCGCCCTGGAGCCCGCGAGGTGGACTGCTTCGGCAGCGACTCCGTGTTGATGTTCACGACCGCGGGCCCTACCTGCTTCACAATCTTCGAGAAGCCGTTCGAGAGCTCCACCGGGGATGGAATCGTAAGCGGCCGCGCGTCGGCCGAATCGATCGATTGCGCTTCTTTGCCGGCGACGCCGCGCGTCAGCACAGAGCCCGCCAGAATACCGGCCGAGAGCGTGGCGAGCAGAGCAAAGGTGGAGGTCAAGCGGCGGCTGCGGATGAAGTCGCGCACCGGATGATGCTTTGGAGTGATGTTCATGGTTCGGTTGGTCCTCAGTGACGTCTCGTTAGGTCTAACTATAGATGCGGCACGCGCTCGCTGTGGGCAAGACTGCCGTACCCGCCGGTTCACTAAACAATTAGTTAGACGCCGCATCAAAGAAAAAGTGACGATTCTTCAGCCGGGTATCTCGGTGGTGTGCGCGCCGCCGGGAAGAAGTTCAATGACGGCGATCCCAGCCAGGATGAGTCC
>CAXTWP010000387.1:2548-2997 GCA_964247945.1 uncultured Acidobacteriaceae bacterium
GGCGAAGACAGGCTCCAGCGTCAAAATTAACGCGGTGTGGGTAGGGGCGAGATGTTGCTGAGCGTAGCTTTGGATCGTAAACGCCGCCGCTGTCGCCGGCAGGCTGGTGATGGCTAAAGCCAAGGCCAGGCGCACCGTAGGGTGAATCGCCGGACGGCCGCCGAGCGGCAAAGTCACCGCCATCAACACGGCCGCCGCTCCAATTTGCAGCGTGGCGAGCGCGCCGGCTGGGAGGCGGAGCGAAGCGTGGCTCAGCGCTAGCAGGTGCCCGGCAAAGGCCAGCGCGCACCCGAGCGTCAGCAGGTCGCCCACGCCGATCGCAGTAAATGTGCGCGCGAACGTGGTTCCCGCCGGGATCGTCAGCAGCAGCAACCCGGAGAAAGCCAATCCCGCACCCGCCAAAGTCAGCAAACCGGGCGGTCGTGTTCCCGTCGGCCGCAGTGCGGGAA
>CAXTWP010000388.1:0-2990 GCA_964247945.1 uncultured Acidobacteriaceae bacterium
GGATGGGGGCTGCACTTTGCGTGGACCGCGAGCGTGGTGCTTCTGTTCGGGCTGCCGCTGCGCGGTGCGAGCGACTTTGCTTCGGTGGTACAGACGCGGGCAATTCATCCGCGCTGGCTGACGGGAAATGCATTTGGGCCCGAGGGCGCGCTGCCGACAATTGTCGCGCAAGTCATGGCGGTGGCGGTGCTGGTGGCGGCGACGGGCGACTATGCGTGGGAGTACACGAGGCGGGAGATTGTGGCAGCGGGGTATGAGGTGAATCCGGCCCCGCCCGCGGAGCACACGGCGATAGAGCAGGAGACGGCGGCGGGACCGCCTGCTCTGGTGCAAATTCTGCCCTCGACGCCGCGGACGCGTTCCGCCAATGATCTCTAGAATGGAGTACAGGATGGTCTCGAAACGGTAACGCCGCTTTACCGCGTAAATAGTGTAGAGCTTGAGGGCTTGCAAATTCTCCTCTGAAAGTGCAATCTTCTAGGCATCTTCTGCATCGCAGGTGTTCCTATGGCCTTCCAGTTGTCGAGAACATTATCGCAAGCGGTTCCTTTCGCGTGTCTGTCAGTCTTGTTTGCGGTTCCCTTCCACGCGCAGGTGTTTGTGGTGGGTGAGAAGACGGCAACGGCTGACATTGCCACTGACTTCAAGCCGACGCATGTTGAGTTGCCGAAGGATCGCCTGACGGAGCGGGGGCGGCGCGACCTGGTGCGTAACCTGGAGGCAGAGCAGGGGTTTGCACACCGGGTGCTGCCGATGGGTGCGGGCATCACGCTCCAGGCCAACGGTAAGCTGACTCCCGGGCCAGACCAGTACAAGGAGATGATCTACCGTAAGGGAGAATCGGCAGCTCCGGGAGATCGGGTCGTGGTGACGGCGGTGAGCTTCAGCGCGGATCAGATCGTGCTCGACCTTAATGGCGGGCCCTACGCCAAGCACCGCTTTCTGAGCCATATCTCAATCAACGACGCGCCGATGGCGCAGCAGCCTGCACAAGCACCGACGGGATCGCGGGTGACGCTGGCGTTTGAGGGTGGGGTGCCGGAGATCTCGGCCCCGGAGGTGAAGGCGCTGCTGGAACCAGTGATAGACTTCGGGGTCAAAAACTCAGAGATTGCCTACGCGGACACACTGCCGGCACCGCTGAAGGATGCAATTGCGGCACATGATGTGCTGGTGGGAATGAACCATCGCATGGTGCTGGCCGCTCTGGGCGCGCCCGAGAGCAAGGTGCGGGAGCACGACGCCAAGGACCCGGATGGGCCGCGCTACGAGGAGTGGGTCTACGGACATGTGCCGCAGACGGTAAAGTTTGTTCGGTTCCAAGGGGACCGAGTGGCGCAGGTAAAGATTGCGGCGATGGGCAAGCCGATGGAGGTCCGCAATACGAACGAACTCGGAGACTTTCTGCCAGGGCCGGAGACCCGAGAGGTGGCTTTGGGCGACGCAAGACCGGGCGATGCCGATGCGGTCGCGCGTACGTCGGCACCGACTCTTCGTCAGCCGGGCGATCCCGATGTCCCCGCGAACGCATCGGGCAAGGTGCAGTTTCCCACACAGAAGCAGCCAACGTCCGCTCCAGTACCTTCTACAGCGCCAGTAGCTGTCAAGTTTATAGAGGTTGTCCATCCCATCGAGAACTGAAGAGCTGGGTTTACGAAGACTCAGGAGATCAGGGGTCCAATGGACTATTACCTGAGTGCCCGACTTACGATTCATACTCGAGGAGCAGCTTGCCGGCAGAGTAGTGGAGCAGCCAGTCCGGGCATCGATCCTCACGCCCGCTCCGCAGCCCCCCGCACCATCGCTTTTCCTTTGCAGGAAAGACTCTGGCCTTTTGCCGGCTGCGCTATAACGGCCGGGGGATCGCTCCAGTGCCGCACCTGAGCCTGGCGACCGTCAGCCGTATCCTTCGCCGGGGCCGGCATAAACAGGCTGCGCTCGCTCAACCCTCCGCCTCCCGGTTGTGCGCTACGAGCACCAGCGTCCCGGCGGCCTCATCCACTTCGATATGAAGCGTCTGGCGTGGATGTTCACGCCCGGCCATGGTTTCCACGGCGGTCGGACCCCATAAATCTGCGGCGCGGCTATGAGGATATGCAGACGGCATCGACGATCACAGACGCATCCGCTTAGCCGCCATCCTGTCCGCCGATGAACTCGGCCTGCCGCTTCGGTTCGTGCTCAATACACCCCAGAGGGGTGGGACCATTACCTTCGTGCCCGCACTCCAAGACGCACTGCCTGATTCAGCCGATAAACGATGTTGGCGAGCTTCTTTCGCCGGAGGCACACCGCATGGCCATTGTCGCGCTTACGAACGCAAGCTCCTCGCAGTACGTTCCGTCCACGAGCAACCTGAACACCATCCAGACCGCGCTGCAGTCGCTTCAGCGCAGCCTTGCCACCGGCAGCCTCTCCGCCGCCCAGATCGCCTTCAACCAGCTACAAAAGGCCAGTCAGAACCTCACAAGTCTCGGCGGAGCCTTCGCCCCCAGCGCTCAGGCCACTGCCAACATCGCTACCCTCGGCACTGCCCTCACCAACGGTGACCTCGCCGGCGCTCAAACCGCCTTCACCACGGTCCAGAGCGATCTCACCAACGTCAACTCCCTCGCCATCACCGCCGCTGTCGACTCCGCCAACCAGGCCGTCCAGCAGATCGACGTCCTGCTCGGCGTATCCAGTTCCAGCGACTCCTCGTCCTCATCGCTCGACAGCCTGCTCGGCGCAAGCGCCTCCACCACCGACATCGCCGCCCAGACCACCAGCATCCTCAGCAACGTCTACGGCAACCACACACCCACCACCGGCAGCAACGTCAACATCTCCGCCTAACGCCCCGTTCTTGCCCATTTGTTCGTCATTCCCGAAGGGAATTTGCTGTTGCTCTTGCACTTCTTGGTGTCATTCCCGAAGGGAATCTGCTTTTGCTCTTGCATTCTTGTTGTCATTCCCGAAGGGAATCTGCTTCTCTCACGGCTACATCGACC
>CAXTWP010000389.1:0-845 GCA_964247945.1 uncultured Acidobacteriaceae bacterium
GACGGATCGAACAGCAGATTCCCTTAGGGAATGACAAGCAAGAAGTGCGGGTGCAAAAGCAACCGCGCTGGGCGCTACGTGGCGGAACCGGCGAGAGTCATGTTGTGCATAGCAATTTGCTTCTCTTTGCGACTGTTCCACCACATAGATAGCAGCAGGGCGGGTGGGCCGACGAGGAAGAGGGCATAGAGCGGAGCGTAGATGCTGTGGTTGAGGCGGAGGACCATCTCCATGGCGGCGACGGCGAAGGCGATGGCGCACTGGCCGCGGATGGAGCGGACAGTCGTCTTCGGGTCAGTGATCATGAAGAAGATGAAGAGCTGATACTCGGGGCCGGTAATGGGGGAGACCTCCGAGAGGAACGGATCGCCGGCGATCACCGCGCGGATGGCGGCGAAGGCGAGGAACGAGAGCACGTAGGTGGCGCAGATGTGGAACCGGCGCAGACGCCAGACGATGGCCGAGCCGAGCGCCCAGATGACGAGCATCGCCCAGAGATTGTTGCCCCACTGGATGCTGAGGGTGGCGACGGTGTCGGCGGTGAGGAAGACCATGACGCAGATGGCAAAGTTCGAGGGGTTCCAGAGGTGGCGGTTCTTGTAGCGGACGACGTATTTGGAGGTGATGGCGATGGCGGCGCAGAGGGCGTAGGGCCAGAAGGCGGGCGAGCGGAGCAGGATTCCAATGCTGATACCGCTGATGTAGGCGCTGGCGACGTTCGGCCACTTGCCGGTGACCAGGCGGCCCAGCAGGAGTTCGACGGCGATGCTGGTCCCGATGGCAAGTGCGGTGCGGGTCCAGCTTTCAAGGATGCCGAAGGAGAAATGGCCGATGAGCAGGATGAG
>CAXTWP010000389.1:855-2977 GCA_964247945.1 uncultured Acidobacteriaceae bacterium
AGGGGCGGGACGAAGCGATTTTCCATGGAGAACCACTTGCGCCAGCGATGCGCGGGCGTTACTGGCGGCAACGCGGGGGCGAGGTCCGGAAGGGGGACGATCTGGGCGCTCATTGCGGCTCCTTCACGCTGTTCAGCCGGTCGATCTGGGGGTTGTCCAGCGTCTGAAGCTTACCAGAGGGCCAGCGGAGTTGAACATCCTCCAAATGTTGACCTGCCCCAGACCGAAGTGGAGGCGGCGGTCGTTTTGGGAGGCGAAACCATTGCCGCCGGAGACCTCCTGGATCTGCGTCTGCCCGTTCCAGCGCAAGGTGACCTGCGCGCCGATGGCGCTGCGGTTGCTCTTGGTGCCTTCGAGGGCGAACTCGATCCAGTGGTTTTTGGGGTCGACGGTGTTGCGGTAGAGCAGCAGCGGGCCGCGCTGGTTGGCGACGACGACGTCGAGAGCGCCGGTGTTGAACAGGTCGGCCATGACGACGGAGCGGCCGTCGTAGGTGTCGGTGACGCCGACGGCCTGGGCCACGTCGACGAACTTGCCGGTGCCATCGTTGAGCCAGAGGTGCTTCTGCTGGTAGCCGGAGTGGCTGCGACCGTCGACGGCGGGCCAGTGCGCGGCGTCGGAGATGATGGCGGCGTTGCCTCCGGCGACCTTGGCGAAGTCGTACCAGTAGCTGCGGTGCCGGTCGAGCGAGACGTAGCCGTTGGTGAGGTAGAGGTCGAGGGTGCCGTCGTTGTTGAGGTCGCCGAACTGCGCGCCGAAGCTCCAGCCGCCGAGTTCGACGCCGAGGTTGCGAGCCATGTTCTCATAGCTGACGGTGCCTGGGGTGGCGTCTTCCTTGGGGACCCAGAGATTGTTGCCCTGGATGAGGACGCCCTCTTCGGAGATGTTCGAGACGTAGACGGCGTATTTGCCCTGGTTGAAGATGTCGCCGACGGCGACGTTCATGCCGCTCTTAGGGGCGAAGCCGACGCCGGACTTGGCGCCTTCCTCGTGGAAGCGCTTGCCATCGTTGACGAACAGCTCGGAGACGCCGTAATCGTTGGCGATGAAGAGGTCGGGATGGCCGGTGCCGCGGAGGTCGGCGGCGGCGGAGGCGAGCGCCCAGCGGCGGCTCTCGATGCCCACCTTCGCGCTCACCTCCTCAAACCGGCCGCCGCCCAGATTGTGGAAGAGGTACTTGCGCCCGCCGTTCTTGGCGTACTCAAAGCTGTCGGGCATCATGCGGGTGGTCTTCAGGTGCCAAAGGTCGACGTCTTCGGCGTAGTAGCCGCCGACGAAGAGGTCGAGCAGGCCGTCGCCGTCGTAGTCGAACCACAGCGCCGTATTGGCGTTGAGCCAATTCGGAAAAGCGGAAAGGGTGGCGGTGTTGGTGACGCGGGTGAAGCCCTTGCCGGCGTCGTTGTGGAAGAGTTCAGGCTTACCCCATTTGACGAGAAAGAGGTCCTCGTAGCCGTCGTTGTCGTAGTCACCCCAGACCGCGCCCATGGAGACGCCGGTGCCGGGGCGGTTGACGTCGCCGATGCCGAGCTGTTGGGCGACATCGTTGAATGTGCCGTCGTGCTGGTTGCGGTAGAGGCGGTTGTGCGAGCCTTCGGCGCTGTCGGTGACGTAGAGGTCGGGCCAGCCGTCGCGGTCGAAGTCGACGATGGAGACGGAAGCGCCCATGGAGGCGACTTCGGGCATGATGGGATCGAGCCTGGGGTCGAGTTTGGGAGCCTGATGGACGAAGTCGATCCCGGCGGTGTGCGAGACCTCCTGGAGATAGAAGCCGTGGCGGGCGAGGGCAGTGGCGGGGTCGAGTTTGGCCGTGGCGGCTGCATTGCGGTGGGCGGACAGCCGCCGCCCCGCAACCGGCGTGGGCAGCATGGCGAGGAAGAGAACGGTGAGAACGATGCGGATGACTGTGGAGCGCTTCATGGCCCGGTGTTGCCTCGGAGTGCGTGTACAAAGCCCGAAGGCGTGACGTACCGGGTGTGATAGGTTTGCCAGTCCTCGGGATGATGCCGGTAGACCCAGTCGTCCGCCAGCGCGGTGGGGGGAGCGTCGTAGTCGCGGCGGGCGTGGTGGGGATAGGGCAGCACCGGCTGGGAGTGGGTGGAGGTGTAGTGGCCGTGCTTGATCC
>CAXTWP010000390.1:0-2949 GCA_964247945.1 uncultured Acidobacteriaceae bacterium
AGTCATGCCACCGTCAGTGTGACGATCGATCTTTCCCGACAACGCATGCACGTGCAGGGTAGCGGGGGAAGTTACGACTGGCCTGTCTCGACGGCGCGCAGCGGCTACGTGACTCCCGGTGGCGTTTACAGGGCCCAGCGATTGATGAAGGTGTACTACTCGAAGAAATACGACAACGCCCCGATGCCGAACGCGATCTTCTACTCCGGTGGGTACGCGATCCACGGTACCAGCGCGGTATCGCACCTCGGACATCCCGCATCCCGCGGGTGCGTCCGCTTGGCACCCGGCAAAGCGGCTCGGCTCTATGAAATGGCTCGGGCGGAAGGCGCGTTGATCTCGATCGGCGGTTCTCCGCCGGCGTCGCAGCGCGTCTACGCCAGGGCAGTCAAGCGGTGCGCCGCTCCGCGCGTCCAGCGCGCGGGCTTCGCCAATCAAGATGGTCAGGTCCGCGGCCACTATGGCGTCCCCAGCGGGTACGGTGGCTACGGATACTCGCCTTACTTCTACGGCGCCGGTCCGGATCCATTCTGAAAATCAGCGACATCTCGGGATGAGGTGGAAGGCAAGACTCCAGCGACCTCCTGCCGGTTCCAAACGGCCAATCGATTGTCGTTCAGAGTGCAGATCGGCGCCACTCCCAAGTCCTGCATGCGCACCCGCACCGCCCTGCATCCGCAACCGACCCGCTTGGCGATCTCGCCTGTCAACATGTATCGCTTCCTAAACGCCTCGACGCTTTCGCGCGTGAGGTGTCGATGCCACTTCTTGTCGCCCCGCCTGGTCAGGTAACCGGTCGCGGCCAACCTCACCACATCATTGATGGAAGCACCAAGAAACCGTTTAGTTTCGAGAATTGATAAAACGGAAGGTGCATCCTCCGCCCCTTCCAGCCTGAACGAGAGGAGCAGCCGCCGGGTCGCGTCATCGTCGGCGACGAGTAAGCCGTCGACGAGGGAACCTGCCGAGTTCTGGTCCCGTAATCCGATTGGCAACCGACCATCCCTTGCGGCAGCCAAGACAGCCGTCCAAGGCAGATCGAGGAAGCCGAACCTGTAGACGACAGCCCGAAGCGGTGCCATGCCCTCGTCGTCGCTTTTACGAAGCGCTCGTCCGGCGATCGCCGCCTTGAGGTCTTCGACGGTGATCGGCCCCCATTGGGTGGTCCGGGTTGAATGTTAGTTCATGGTCGGTCTTGGCGCCACCGTGAGCAGGGCTGGTGGAGCTGGTCGGGGTTGCGCAGCCAGCCCTGCGTGCAAGCCGGGTTGGTAGACTTCCGGCGCCGGTGGTTTGTAGCCGATTGATCCGTGCGGTCGTACAGTATTGTAGTGATTGCGCCAGCCCTCGATAACCACCTGTGCTTCACGTAGTGAGTAGAAGATCTCACCATCCAGCAGTTCATCCCGGAACCGGGCGTTGAACGACTCGACATAGCCGTTCTCCCACGGGCTGCCCGGGGCGATGTAGGCGGTCTTTGCGCCAATGCCAGCGATCCAGTCCTGTACGCACTGCGCGATGAACTCGGGCCCGTTGTCGGAACGGATGTGGCTTGGCACGCCTCTCAGGATGAACAGGTCGGACAAGACGTCGATGACGTCGATCGCCTTCAGCTTGCGCGCCACCCTGATGGCCAGGCACTCGCGGGTGAACTCATCCACGACGTTGAGCATCCTGATCTTGCGACCGTCATGCGTGCGGTCCTCAACGAAGTCGTAGGCCCACACGTGGTCGCGATGTTCGGGTCGAAGACGGACGCACGAGCCGTCGTTGAGCCAGAGCCGTCCCTTCTTCGGCTGCTTGGCCGGGACCTTCAGCCCCTCGCACCGCCAGATCCGCTCAACGCGCTTGTCGTTGACCAGCCATCCCGCCGCGCGCAGCAGGGCAGTGACCCTCCTGTAACCGTAGCGGCCGTACCGGCGCGCCAGCTCGATGATGTCGGCCGTGAGCTGCGCTTCGTCATCGCGGCCCCGCGGCGTCTTGCGGCGCGCGTCGAGCGGTGCTGCAGCGAGTTGTCCAACTCGGCGCCGCGCACGCGCGACGCTCGGACACGGCGAACTGCCGCCGTACATGCTCGATGCAAACGCGCCGACGCGCGGGGCTCACCAGTTTCCCGCGGCAGCCTCTTTCAAGATCAGCTTGTCCAACGTGAGGTCCGCCACCGCCCTGCGCAGCCGCAGGTTCTCCGTTTCAAGCTCCTTGAGCCGCTTCACCTGGTCCGACTTCAGCCCGCCGAACTCCTGCCGCCAGCGGTAGTAGGTCACCTCCGTCACGCCAATCGAGCGGATCGCATCGGCGACGCTCCCACCTTGCGATACCAGCACGTCCACCTGGCGCAGCTTGGCGACAATCTCCTCCGGCTTGTGCCTCTTCCTCGTCATCTGATCCGTCCTCGTTCGGCTCGAAAGCCATACCTCAAGGCGGACCACTTCAAAGGGGGAGGATCAGAGGACGAGCAGGGTCGGCACGGTGGGTCTCCTCTCGATCGGGTGAGGCGCACCATCCGAAGGGCCAACACCACGCCCCCTAGCTACGATCTCGCCAACCCCAGGAACAGATATTAAGTTCTGACCATCTCGGCATATAAACTAGATCATGGATGCGGTGACGCTCGATCAGGTCAGGGTCTTCCTGGCGATCGTCGACGAGGGAAGCTTCTCCAAGGCGGCGAAGGCGACGCGCCGCGCGCAATCGGCCGTGACTTACGCGATCCGCAAGCTCGAGGCGCAGGCGGGCGTGCCGCTGTTCGATCGCTCCGCCTACCGGTCGGCGTTGACGCCGGCGGGCCGGACGCTGCTGGTGCGCGCGCGTCGCATGGTTGAGGAGGCGGACGCGTTTCGGGAGCAGGCGCGCAGCCTGGCGCGCGGGTTGGAGCCCGAGCTGACGATCGTGCTGGACGCCATGTACCCGATGCCGCTCGCGGTGGCCGGCTTGCGAGCGCTGGCCGAGCGG
>CAXTWP010000391.1:0-2923 GCA_964247945.1 uncultured Acidobacteriaceae bacterium
GACGTCGAGGAAGTTCTGCGTGGTGGAGGCCCAGGTCGTGTCTTCGACGAAGTTCATCCGGAGGCCCTGCTCAATCGCGGTGCCGAGATCGAGCCGAAGTTCGCGCTCGGCGGGCGTCATGCAGGTGAGCGGAGGGACGTGGCGGTCTCGTTGGAGTTGCAGGAGGGCTTGGCCGTGCGACATCGGCGAGAAGTGGTAGAGGACTTTGAGGCCCTTGGCGGCCTGCTCCAGTGCGAAGTGGCGCATGTTGGAGATGAGAACGGCGAGCTTTTTCTTGTGGTACGGGCGGCGTAAGGCTTTGGCGGTTGACTCCACGATAACGATGCCGGTCTGGTTGGCGGGCTGCTCGGTCAGTGGGCCGGTCCGGTCAGTGTAGCGGTCATAGGGGACGTAGATCCAGCGGCGTGCGGGGATGTCTTCCTGGACAGGTTGTGCTGGCGCGATGAGGGCGGCGAAGGGAACCATAATACAACCTTAGCGGCTGTACGGAACCAACGGCTTCCAGCCGAGACGCAAGGTGCCGGTTTGTTGGAGGGATGAAACCGGCGCAGGCATAAGTTTGCGGTTGACGTGAATCCTAAGGTGGAGCGGTAAGGAGGAAGCGTGAGTAATGGTGGCAACTTAGGAACAACAAGGCGCAGGTTTTTAGAGGCAGGAGGTGCGATCGTGGCAGCCGCGGTCGCGACAGGAGCGGGCGCACAGGATCGCAAGACGCCGCGGTCGGCGGACCATCATCTGCCGAATGAGACGCAGCCGGGGCCGAACAACGGTCCGCTCGAAGCGGAGAACCCGAACACGGTGTTTCCGCCGGAGACGGACCATGGCAACGTGGAGCCATTCAAGTATCCGTTCAGCCTGGCGCATACGCGGCAGGAGGACGGCGGGTGGACGCGGCAGGTGACGGTGCGGGAGCTGCCAGTGTCGAAGTCGATGGCTGGCGTCGAGATGCGGCTGATCAAAGGCGGAGTTCGGGAGATGCACTGGCATGAGAGCTCCGAATGGGCGTTCATGATCTACGGCAAGGCTCGCATCACAGCGGTAGACGAGAACGCGACCAGCTTTGTGAACGATGTTGAGGCGGGAGACCTGTGGCTGTTTCCCGGTGGCGTTCCTCATTCCATTCAAGGGCTGGGGCCGGACGGGTGCAAGTTTCTGCTGGTCTTCAACGAAGGAACATTCAGCGAGTTTGAGACGTTTCTGCTGGCGAACTGGTTCGCGCATACGCCGAAAGAGGTTCTGGCCAAGAACTTCGGTGTTCCGGAGGCGACCTTCGACAACGTGCCGAAGAAAGAGCTATATATCTTTGCGACCGAGGAGCCGCGCGGGCTGACCGAGGAGCAGAACCAGGCGTCTGAAGGTACCCGGGCGGATGCCGGCAAGTTCGTATTCCGGCCGGGTACGATTGCACCGGCGAAGGTGTCGGCCGGGGGCGAGGTAAGGATTGTGGACAGCAAGAACTTCCCCGTAACGACGATCGCGGCGGCCATTGTGCGGTTGAAGCCGGGCGGATTGCGGGAGATGCACTGGCATCCGCTGGCGGACGAATGGCAATACTACGTAAGCGGTAAGGGGCGCATGACGATCTTTGAGGCGGGCGAGAAGGCGCGGACCGCAGACTTCGAAGAGGGCGACGTGGGATACATCAAGAAGTCGCGGCCGCACTACATCGAGAACACGGGGACGGAGGATTTGCTCTTTATTGAGGTGTTCCCGAACGACGTGTATCAGGACATCTCGGCTGCGGAGTGGCTCGCGCATACGCCATCAAGGCTAGTGGACGAGCACCTGAAGACGGGCGAGGAGTTCGTGCGCGGCATTGCAAAGACAAAAGTTATGGTTCGGCCAGTGAGCGGCTAGGAGAAACAGAGGCTGACACGGCCGGCATGGGCAAAGTGCACGTCGACGGTGGAGTCAGCGGAAGTTTGCAGGTTGCCGGTCCAGGAGCCGGTGGTGATCCATTGGCCGGAGCGGAGGCCACCGGTACGGACCGCGCCTTCGTTGGCAAGCCAAGGGAGCAGGCGCAGCAGGTCGCCGGCGGTGTTAGAGCCGGTGCGCTCGACCCGAACGATGCCGTCGATGGTCAGGGTGACGTGCTCGGCGGCGAAGTCGATGGTCTTCCAGTCTGGAAATGCCGGGCCGTAGACGAAGCCGCCGTGCATCTGGAAGTCGGCGATCATGGAGAGGCGACTTGCGGCTGTGGGATCAGTCAAGCCGGATTCGAGAACCTCGATCGCCGGGTGGCAGCTGGCGATGGCGGCTATCACCTCGTCGCGGGTGTAGGGCGTGGCACGGGGCGGCAGGTCCGCGCCGAGAAGGAAGGCAATCTCGGCTTCGAGGCCGCGGTAGCGGTGGGCCTTCGCGCTGAGCACCGCGCCGGTCGGCGCAATCCAGGCGAAAGGCATGGGAGCGAAGATGGGGATCGCGTCGGGCGTGGTCGCGCCGACCTTCCAGCCGCCGATCTCCCCGTAAGCCTCGGCCAGTTGGTCCTGGACGAAGTAGGCCTCGGCCTGGTCTGCGGGCTGAAGGTCTGCGGGCAGGGCGTCAATAGGCGACGCGGTGCGGCGGGCGTCGAGGAGAATGTTAACTGCGGTTAGAAGCTGGGCTTTGCGGGGACCGGTCATGAAGTTCATTTTCCCCGATCCCTCTGAGGGCTGTCTGGAAAGCTCATTTTTCAGGTATACCCCCCTCGCCCCCCTGTATACAAAAGCATTCATAACAAGGCACTTACAGTACATCTCATACACCCGCCATACAACCTGAGTTGTACAGCCGCATCGGGCCTTGCCGGTGATGAGAAGGCCCGGCTGTTTTGCCGTGTCAGCTTCTTTCGTTAAATTAATTGTACCGGCAGTGTCAAGTATGTTGGTATTTACGGGCGTTGGGGATTTTTGGCATAGGTGAGTAAGTTGGCGCGCAGGCGGTG
>CAXTWP010000392.1:0-2590 GCA_964247945.1 uncultured Acidobacteriaceae bacterium
AAGTGCTTCCCTTTCATCTTAAGGAAGAAACTGCGATACCGGCCAGGATATTACCTGTTCCAGGGCCAGACCCGGTCCAGACCTAAAGCAAATTTGCAGTTGATGGAGAGGCGTCCTTGCTTTTCCTGTTTGTCATTCCCGAAGGGAATTTGCTTCTCTGCCTCTACACCCTCAGGCACCCTGCTTTAAAGTCTCTGCAATGAATACTTTGGGACTTCTTAACATTTTTAGTCTGGGCCGATAGCAGGCGAAGAGTCGAAGACCTGTGTTAAGCGGGATGATCCGGCGTAGCCAAAGCGTGGTCCGAGCAACGCAGCTACGGCTCCAGCGAGACGATCCGGTACTGCGGTCCTGTCCAGACCTAAGGTATCTAGAATGAATGTTTTGAGATTTGGTGATTTACCGGCAACCGGTCGGAACGGGCGAAAGTCGAAGATGCCGCGCTACGCTGGCCCAGCCACATAGCCAAAGCGCGATTCCCCGATCAACACGGATAAAATCCAGCAAGACGGTCCAGTCAACCCGGAAGGTCCAGACCAGCCCAGACCTAAAATCTCTGCAATGAATACTTTGAAACGGCATAAATATAGTTGACACACCACGGAGGGCGATCTCACTTCAGCCGAAATAATTGTCGAAAGTGCGTGCGTTTTTGTGGTTCACGCGCACTTTGATTACTGCGTATGCGTCATCCGCTCTAAGACGCCTTGTATTTGGCAACATAAGCAGTTGATCCGTGCTAACTTTTACTTCGGAGATCAGGCCGTCATCCTCCAGTAGGCAGAACAAAGGGTCTTCGTCGGCTAACTGCGGAGTGCCGCCGGTCTCAGCCGCATTCGACGGTAGCCGCAATGCATCGAACAAGGTCTTTAGCTTGTTGTCAGTGTCTCCGCTTTTCAAGATGTACCGGTCGTGCTCAGGACGCAACAGCAATATGTCCAGACTGCAACGAGCAGTCATCTCCGGCGTCACCAAAGGAACTAGGTTATAACCACCACGACTCCAATTCTTTCCGATATTGCTGACGCCTCTTTCGAAACTGGCCTCTTCGGTTCCTACCAATGCCGCGGCGTTGAATCCTTTTTGCATAGCTAACTGCCGCAGATTCGGGCTTGCAGTCCAAAGCTGTCGGAGCTG
Source organism: uncultured Acidobacteriaceae bacterium (assembly GCA_964247945.1). Classification (GTDB taxonomy): domain Bacteria; phylum Acidobacteriota; class Terriglobia; order Terriglobales; family Acidobacteriaceae; genus Edaphobacter. Next base: position 1,138 of record CAXTWP010000392.1, read on the forward strand.
GGGATGGAACATTCTGCGTATAGCGTGCTTCTCGGATGCGCTACCTGCTGACGGCAGAGAACCCTCAAACAATAGGTGGAACTCCACTAAACCCTTCTCCTCGATTAGTTCGCCAGTTCCTATAATGTGCCGCAACGGCACGGTGTCTTGACATAAATACACCACGGCTCTATCCTCGCAATGGAAGATTGAGACAGTGTGCGCCCCGCCTCTCCGCCAAGATTGACAGAGGGTGCCACGTCCTACTTTCTATCTCGCGTTATTCTATTGCAATGAAGACGCCTCCCGCCACGCCCGAGTTTACCAACTTCACAGCCGCTTTACGCGACATCCTCAAGGTGTCCAAGCCTGAGATGCAGGCTCGTATGGCAGCTCATAGGGAGAGCGGCAAGCGGCTTTCTAAGGGTTCCTCTTCCCGCGTCCCTGCCGTGGCCGCAAAGCTCCGTTCTTCAGCCTCAGATTAGGCGGTCGTTTCCTTCACCTTGCCGGTCAGCTCTGCATAGGTCAGTCTCTTCCCTGAAATCTGCGACACAGCCAGCATGAAGCGGTCCGCGTCGTTTAGCGGGTTGTCACGAGTCGCGCGATTGTTGAATCGGAACATCTGCTCATCTAGGTAGCGGTCTAAGTGAAACGGCTCTACAGCAACGTAGGTGCCGTTTAGACCCCTCTTGAGCAAGCTCCAGAAGTTCTCAATCCCCTGAGTGTGGACGTTGCCGCGAACGTATTCTTCCATGTGGTTTACGGTCTCATGGATAAACTCGGCTTTCTTCAGGCCGTCATATCCAGGCCATCCGTCGGTATAGACAGTTGATCCGAATCCTACGCGCTCAAGCACTTCTTTCTGGAGTGTCTCGCGTTTGACATTGGGAACGAGCTTAGCGCGAACTTGACGGGTATCTCTATCCAGCATCCCGATCACGACGGCTTTCTCGGCATAGCCATTGGTGCCAACCTTCATCTTGAGACGCCGGCCTGCGTGCATCTTGTTCGGTTTGCCGCCGATGAAGGTCTCGTCAATCTCTACAGGTCCGCCAGTGGTACCCAGTTTCTCCCAGGTGCCGTTCTTGAGAGCGAGACGGATGCGATGCAGCATGAACCATGCGCTCTTCTGGGTGATCTTTAGATCGCGGGCAATTTCATAGCTGCTGATGCCATTCTTGCAGTTCACCACCAACCATATCGCCATTAGCCACTTGTCTAAGGCGATAGGCGATTCCTCAAAGATGGTGCCTGTCTTTACTGAGAACTGCTTGCAGCATCCACGGCACTTCCAAATGCGGCGGGTCTTAAGGAAGCCAACATTCATGCTCTCGCAGTGGGGGCACACCGGCCCTTGCAGCCAACGCAGAGAGGCTACGAACTCAATGCAGACATCAACATCAGAGAAGTAGCGGATCATGTCGATCAGGCTGTTCGGGATTGCTTGGCTGTCCATGAACTAACTGTATCGAAA
>CAXTWP010000392.1:2600-2920 GCA_964247945.1 uncultured Acidobacteriaceae bacterium
CTATATTTATGCCTTTGAAACTTCGTAAAACTAACTTCGCAGCCCGTCCATCCCTCGCGCGATCGCCGTCTTCGGCTCGCCCAGCAGCGGCAGCAAAGGCAGACGGACCGCCCCGCCGAAATACCCGTTCAGGTCGCAGCCGTGCTTCAACGCCGCCGGGCCCATCGACTCCACCAGCCGGGCGGCCTCGACCAGACGGGCCTGCTTCTCTTCGGCGAGCGCCGTGTCCCCGTCCTTCCATGCCGCAAGCACCTCATAGCAGGCCTGCGGCGCGGCCGCGGCCAGCGTCGTCAGCAGCGGCGGCGTGCAATCTGTCGAGG
>CAXTWP010000393.1:0-2915 GCA_964247945.1 uncultured Acidobacteriaceae bacterium
CCTTCGGCAGCTCGGCGACGGAACTCATCAGCTGGCTCGCCACATAGGCGCTGTGCGCGGCCTGCGCCGGAAACTTCATGACCGCGGTGCAGCCCGACGCTAACGCCGGCGCAAGCGCGCGAATGCCCAGATACGCGGGAGAGTTCCACGGAATAATCAGCCCCGCCACCCCCACCGGCTGTCGTATCGACAGTGACTGCCTGCCCGGTACCGTGTCCATGACCCGGCCGAACGTATGCAGTGAAAGCCCGGCGGCGAAACGCAGCGCACGGATGATCAAACTCGCCTCAAACGTCGCCTCGGGCTTCGTCTTTCCGTTCTCAAGGCAAAGCGTCTCAATCACTTCGCCCAGCCGCGCCGCGTACACATCGGCAAGATGGCTCAGCGCGGTTGACCGCAGCATCGGATCGGTGCGCCAGCCATCCACCTTGAAGGCCTTCGACGCGGCCGTGATCGCGGACTGCGCCACGCTCGCGTCGGCGTCGAAATACGTCCCGATGCTCTTGCCGGTGGCCGGGTTGATGCTTTGCTTCTCGCTCCCGTTGCTGACCCATTCCCCGTCAATCCAGTGCTTCGCAATCCGTTGATCCGCCATGCCATTTCCCTTTCAACCCTTGCGTTCGTCCCGTTCCCGCGCCGATCGGTGTTCCGGTGGTCACGCGTCCCGCAAGCGTCATCTTCCGCTTTATGGACCCGAAAGCTGCCCTTCATGCTGGCTCCCGCAGGGAGCACAACTATAACAGCCCCATACTTCGACTCACAATAGACGAAGCACGTATTTTCAGCAACTGCCCCGAAGGGCACCCGCTAACTGTCATATAACCAGCATCGTTCGGCTTCTTCAAGGGCCGCGACGCTCTCCGGACGGTCGATGCCCGGCAGATCGTCCTTCGGTTGCCGGCCCAGAACCTTCAGCGTATGCGTCAGATAGCGGTACGACAGCCGGTATCCGGCAAGTTGCGGCTCGTCCAGATTGAGCCCGTCGGTGGGAGCGCAAGGCTGGAGCAAATCGCGAACATACAGGCTGCGCAGTCCCGCGATAAGCCACCGGCCATCGAGCCGCAGCGCCCTCCACAGCAGACGAACGAACCCCGTCGACGTCACATCGATCCCGTCCAGCTTATAGAAGCCATGCAGCGTGCACGCCGTCTCCGCCACCGCCCGGTCTTTGTTCACCGTCACCGCGGCCGTCCCCATCTCATGGAAGTTGATCGCGTCCGTGCGCCAGTTCCTTCGCGTCGCCTCCACAAAGTCGGCCCCGGAACCCTTGAACCAGGCCACGTCCACCCAGGAATCCGGGTGGTGGAAGGCCGCCATCTCCTCCCAGTCTGCGGCGTCGCGCGCGGCGCGCTCACGCTGAATGACATCCGCAATGGCCGCGCGGTCCAGTAGCTCCTCTATCTCCTGGCGACCGATCGCTTCGCTGCTCGTCGCTTGCACGCTCGTCACTTGTACCGTTGATGCTTTCACAATAGACATCATAATCAGCATACGGCTGCTGCGCGGGCCGGAAACTCGACCGCCGTGCCAGGAGTGTTCGACCGCCGTGCCAGGAGTGATGGAGGATGTCCTCCCCGTCCGACAGGGGAGCCTCACCAAAACCCTTGACACGCACGCTACAATTAAATCTGGATTAAAGAGCAGGCCCGGTTACCCGCCGGGCCTCTCTCTTTTCCTGTAACCTGTATACAAATTCCGTATACAGGTTGTACGCCATGCAAAGCTAAGCCGTTTGTTTGCAACAAGTTTGTATACAGGTAGCGGGAGGGGGGTACACACCGATGTCCAACCTGGCCGAGCAGTGCCGGTGCCGCCGCGTTCGGCCCAAACCGCCAACCGGTACGGCACTCCAGCGCTGCTCCACAAAAACGAATCACAGGCTGGCGTGCCTCGAGAGCAGGCAGACGGACACCGGATCACCCCTATCTCGATCCTTTGTTTTCAAGATCTTGAGATCGATGCGATAAAACTATGGACCTCGAAATCGCCCAGCGCGAGGCAGCCGGTCGCATCGCCGCACACCTCCGCGCCCGCGGCCACCAGGCTTTCTTTGCCGGCGGCTGCGTACGCGACCTGCTCCTTGGCCTCACCCCCAGGGACTACGACGTAGCCACCAGCGCCACCCCGGACCAGGTCCTCGCCCTCTTCCCGCGGACCTTCGCCGTCGGCGCGCACTTTGGCGTCGTGCTGGTCTGCGATGAAGACGGAACCCAGACCGAGGTCGCCACCTTCCGCCACGACGGTGCCTACAGCGACGGTCGCCGCCCCGATGCCGTCCGCTTCTCCACCTCGCCGGAGCAAGACGTGCTCCGGCGCGACTTCACCGTCAACGGGATGCTGCTCGACCCGGCGACCTACAACCGGACCGGCGACCCCGCAGCCGCCACCCTCGACTTCGTCGGCGGCCATGCCGACCTGGCCGCCAAGGTCATCCGCGCCATCGGTGACCCAGCCCGCCGCTTCGCCGAGGACAAGCTCCGGATGCTGCGCGCCGTCCGCTTCGCCGCCCGCCTCGGCTTCGCGATCAATCCCGGCACGATGCGCGCCATCCAGGCGCAGGCTCCGGGCATCGCCCAGGTCAGCGCCGAGCGGGTCCGCGACGAACTCACCCGGATGCTGACAGAGGGCCACGCCCGCCGCGCCTTCGATCTCCTCGACACCAGCGGCCTCCTCGCCGAGGTCCTCCCCGAGGCAGTCAAAATGCACGGCGTCCCCCAGCCGCCCGAGTTCCACCCCGAGGGCGATGTCTGGACCCACACCATGCTCCTGCTGGAGCATCTGCCGACCACTCCGAGTCCGACCCTCGCCTGGGGCGCGCTGCTCCACGACATCGGCAAGCCCGCCACCTTTCGCCCGCCCGCGCCGGGCCGGAAAGGCGACCGCATCCGCTTCAACGGCCACGTCGAGGTCGGTGT
>CAXTWP010000394.1:0-2912 GCA_964247945.1 uncultured Acidobacteriaceae bacterium
GTAGCGCACTCCGCCGACCTCCTCCTCCACCCGCGCGTCGTCGGCTTCGGTGCGTCCGCGTCCCGCCACTTCCATCAGAACGCTCGATACCTCGGCGTCGACTTCCACAGCTTGCGGAGTCTCTGTAACCGACGCCGCGACAGTCACCGCGCCACCTTCAGCCCCTCCCAAAAATCGCGCCACTTCCTCCAGCGGCCGCTGCGTCGCCGACAACCCGATCCGCTGCAAACGACGCCCGCATAGCGCCTCCAATCGCTCCAGTGAAAGCGCCATGTGCGCGCCGCGCTTGGACGGCACCAGCGCATGGATCTCGTCGATGATGACCGGCTCGACCGTGCGCAGCGACTCGCCCGCTTCACTCGTCAGCAGCAGATAGAGCGACTCAGGCGTCGTGATGAGGATGTCGCCAGGATGCCGTCGAAAGCGCACGCGCTCCTTCTGCGGCGTATCGCCCGTGCGGACGCTGATCTCCGGCATCCGCACGGGAACGCCGGCGCGCCTGGCCATGTTCGCGATGCCCGCCAGGGGCGACCGCAGGTTTCGCTCGACATCAGAAGCCAGCGCCTTGAGCGGCGACAGATAGACGACGCGGCAGCCTTCCTCTGCGCCGGGCGCAGTCCGCAGCATCAGCTTATCAAGACACCAGAGAAAGGCCGTCAGCGTCTTGCCCGTCCCTGTCGGCGCGAGGATCAGCGTCGATTTTCCGCGCGCAATCGCCGGCCATCCTTCCACCTGCGGCGCGGTGGGCGCATCGAACACCGACTTGAACCACTCCGATGTCAATGGATGAAATAGCGCCAGCGCCGCCTCAGGTGTGGATGCTGCTTCAACGGGTTCCGGCAGAGCGACCAACACCTGGGTCTCCGCTGCCAGAACGGCGGTGTTGGAACCGACCTTCTTCACTGCGCGCTTGTTGGGAATGGAGGGCGTCCGAGACATGGCTCTACGAAGAATACCGTTTCTGGGATACTCCTGAGAGCAGGTTGCGTCAGCACCTGTTAGAGTCTCGCCGATGGTAGTCCTTCTCCTTCTCCTTCAACTAACAGCGACACTTCTCATGACCGGACTGATCTGGTTTGTGCAAATCGTTCATTACCCGCTCTTTGAGGAAGTCGGCTCAAGCTCGCTGGCGCGCTATGAGAACTTGCACGCGCGGCGTACCACTTGGGTCGTGTTCCCCCCGATGGTGGTGGAGCTGATAACGTCCGGGGTTTGGCTGTACGGACCATTGCGGCCGGCGTTCGTCTCGGCTGCCATGGCGTGGGTGCTCACGGGGCTGGTCGGTGTGATATGGGTGACGACAGGGCTTGGCCACGTGCCGCTGCATACGCAGATCGGCAAAGCGTCTTCCGGTCCGCCGGACGGGCTGCTGCGGCTGCTGGTGCGCTGGAACTGGGTGCGCACGGCGGCGTGGACAGCCCGAACGGCGATGCTGCTTTGATGTTGTGGAAGGCGCTGTAGGACCGAGGCAATGCGTTGCGTGGTCGTTTGCGGCCGTGAGTGGGTGGGGTTGTGCGATAGCCGTTGAGGGTGCGGTGCACCACGCCCCTTAGGTTCCTTTTGGGCGGCTAACAAGAACCGAGGCAAGTGATCCTGCTTGGGCTGTGCATCGGCTATGCCTCCATGCTCGAAGGAAATGGCGGTCGCGGATTCTGTAACTGGGGCGCCATCAAGGATTCAATCAATGTTGATCGCCTGTAGACAACCTGTTCTCAACACTGAGCAAGCTTTGTAAGAAGCAATTTTGCCAAGGTGTGGAGGAGAAGCGATGCACAGTGCAGGTGGGTCTGTTCGTGTCCCTTTACTTACTTCGAAGCTCGAACTGCTTCCCGCGCGTCCTCATTTTGTCCCTTTTCCCGAGGACAAAGACATTCACCTGGAAGTTGGAGGGTACATTGCCCGGCTGGCCGTGAGCGATTCCGAGCGGGTGGCCGCGTTCCGGCTACGCTTTCTTATTTTCAACCTGGAGATGCAGGAAGGGCTTGAGTCCGCGTATGTGAACGGGTATGACGTGGACCGGTACGACGAGGTATGCGATCACTTGATCGTCGAGGAAAAGACCACGGGTGCCATCGTCGGCACGTACCGGATTCAGCGCGGCGAGGTGGCGGCCTGGAACTTCGGCTATTACAGCGAACAGGAGTTTGACTTCGCGCCGTACAAGGCCATGCGGCCGCAGATTGTGGAGTTGGGACGAGCGTGCATTCACCGCGACCATCGCTCGACCGAGGTGCTGCACCTGCTCTGGCGCGGGATCGCGCGGTACTCACTGGCGAACGGCGGGCGATATATGATGGGGTGCTGTAGCCTGACCTCGCAAGACCCGGAGATGGGCCATGCAGTCTACGCGAGCCTGAGTAACTACATGGTAAAGCCTGAGCTGCAAACGGAGCCGACGCCGGCGTTCGCCCTGCCGCCAAGCACAAAGCTCATGACGGATGTACGCGCGCCGAAGCTGCTGCGCGCGTACCTGACTATTGGAGCCAAAATCTGCGGAACGCCGGCGATTGATCGCGAGTTCAAGACGATCGACTTCCTGACGCTGCTCGATTTGCAGACGCTGCATCCGCGAGTGGCTGCGCGGTTCCTGGATGCTCGCTAGCCGATGGGCGTGCTTCGGTCGGTCTGGCGGAGTGGGTACGTGGTGTTGTTGCTGATCGCTGCGACAGTGGATGGCCGCTGGATCAGTAGGCCGCGCCGGGGGATCGAGGGCGCGGTATGGATTAGCGGCTGGTGCCGTCGGATCGTGGCGGCGATGGGCGTTGCGTACAGCATGGAGGGCGCGCCGCCGACAGGTGGGGCAGTTGTTTCAAACCACCTGAGCTATCTGGACATCGTGGTCTACAGCGCAGTCCGGCCGTTCATCATGGTGGCCAAGCGTGAGGTGCGGGCGTGGCCGCTGCTGGGCTGGC
>CAXTWP010000395.1:0-2908 GCA_964247945.1 uncultured Acidobacteriaceae bacterium
GCTCTCCCCCGACCCCCGGGTCCATCAGCTCTTCCTCGATATCGTTCAGCAGCGTAACGCCCAGTGATACACTTCACCTGGACCGGTAAGCCGGCCAGCCAACCAGGAAGGTCCTGAACCACCCATGATTTACCTGCTCGTCGCCGTCCACGTCATCGTCTGCCTCTTCCTTATCGGCGTCGTCCTGCTCCAGCAGGGTAAGTCGGCCGACCTCGCCGGAGCCTTCGGCGGCCAGGGTTCGCAGACCGCCTTCGGCCCGCGCGGCGCGGCCAACCTGCTCACCAAACTGACGACCTATGCAGCCATCCTCTTCATGCTGCTCTCGATCGGCCTGACCATCCTGCTCTCGCGCGCCAGCGGCGACCACTCCGTCCTTTCGGGCACAAAGACGACCACTTCGCAGCCCAAGAAGTAGGCTGCGCACCATGATCCACGAAGTTCTGCGCGTCGGTCCGCTCCAGTGCAACTGCTCCGTCCTCGGCGATGAGGATTCCGGCGAGGCCATCATCGTCGATCCGGGCGACGACTTGCCGCGCATCCTGGCGGTCCTCGCCCGGCACAAGCTGACGCTCAAGCAGATCGTGGTCACCCACGCTCACATCGACCACATCGCCGGTGCGCAGCAGCTCAAGCAACTCACCGGCGCGCCCATCCTCTACAACCAGCGCGACCTCCCGCTGGTCGCCATGATGGACGTGCAGGCGGGTTGGCTCGGCATCCCCGTACCGGAGGTCGCACCGCCCGACGCCTCGCTCGAAGAGGGCCAGCGCGTCGCCGTCTCGGGCATCGCGGGCACCATCCTCCACACTCCCGGCCACACCGAGGGCAGTGTCTGCCTCTACCTGCCGGAGCGCAGCCTGCTGCTCGCGGGCGATACCCTCTTCGCCGGCTCCATCGGCCGCACCGACCTGCCCGGCGGCGACACCCGCGCCCTGCTCGATTCCATTCGCAGCCGCCTGCTAACCCTGCCCGGCGAGACGGTCGTCGTTCCCGGCCACGGCCCCAGCACGACTATCGAGCGTGAGGCCGAGCACAACCCCTTCCTCTAACCACCGGCCGCAGCGATCCGTCGGACGCCCTCCGCAAAGACCTCCTTCGGCGGCAGCAGGCTCATGACCACTCGGTTTCGCTCGGCGATCCCATAGAAGGCGCCGGGATGCATGATCACCCCCTCCTCGCCGAGCAGCGCCGCCGCCGAAGCAGTTGTGCGCACAACCGCACTCCATCCCGCGTCCGTCCGCAGCACCGGCAAGCACGCAGCCGCCGCTTGCAGATTCGCCGCGGTCCGCGCCCGCACCTGCCGCTGAATCACAGCACGGGCCCCAAGCCACGATGGCAAGGCGTGCTGCACCGGCGCGTTCATCGAAAGGAACGTGTCGGCGATCACCTCCAGCCGTCCCAGCGCCTCGTGCCGCGCCGCCTGCGGCCCCAGCGTGAGCACCCACGCCGCCTTCATCTGCGGCAGCGCGGCGATCTTGCTCATCCCGCTAAGCACAAAAGTCAGCGCCGCGGCCTCGCCCGCCGCAAAGCTTACAGCCTCCTCAGCGGCAGTCAGCGGGTAGTCCAGGAAGACCTCATCCACAATCAGCGCCAGTCCGTGCGCGGCGCAAAGCTCGTGGAGCCGCCGCCGCTCGGCGCACGTTGTCCAGTGTCCGGTCGGATTGTTGGGATGCACCACCAGGATCGCCCTGGTCCGCGGCCCGATCCGCCGCTCCAACTCGGCAAAGTCGATCCACCACCCGAAGTCATGGAAGAGCGGATACGACCGCAGCCGCACATCATGCAGATCGGCCAGAAAGTCGAAGAGCGGATAGCTCGGCCGCGGCACCAGCACCTCGTCGCCGCCATCGCAGAGCAGCCGGAAGAGATAGCCGTAGGCTTCGCTGGTGCTGGTCGTCAGCACCAACGCATCAGGATCAATCCCCGCTCCATGGTCGCCGTAGTAACCCGCCACCGCCTCGCGCGCGGAACGCATCCCTCGCGGATCGGGGTCATAATGCATCGCAGCGGCTGAAGACAGTGGTGCAAGAATCGCCTCGGCATCGTAGACAAAGCCGCACAGCGTCGGATTCGATACGGTAAGGTCGATCAGCGGCTGGTCGGACGCTCTGGCTCCTCGCACCGCCGCGGCAAAGCTGCTCTCGCCCACGTCCCACCCTGTTCGCGCTGAAAACCGCACACTCATGGCTCCATGCTACCGGCCCCGTCATACAATCGATTGGTATTCATGAGCAACCAGGGAAGCAGCCTCGTTGACGCCGTTCTGTTCGACTACGGTATGGTCCTCTCCGGGCCTCCGAACGAAGCCGCCTGGGCGCGGATGCAGGCCATCAGTTCGCTCGATGAGCAAGCTCTGCACCGCGGGTACTGGGAGCATCGGCACCCCTACGACCGCGGCACCTACACGGGCGAGGCCTATTGGCGGCTTGTCGGCGAGAGTGGCGGGCTAACCCTCACGCCCGAGCAGATCGCAGGCCTGATCGACGCCGACACCGACCTTTGGACTGATCTGAACCTGCCCATGCTCGCCTGGGCGCGGGAGCTGCAGCAGGCGGGCGTCCGCACCGGCATCCTGTCCAATCTGGGCGACGCCATGGCCGACGGCCTGCTGCGTAAGTTCGGCTGGCTGGGCGGCTTCGATCACTGTATCTGGTCCCATGCGCTGAAGCTGGCCAAACCTGAGCCGGCAATCTACCTTCACGCCCCCGAAGGTTTGCGGACTGTCCCGGAACGGGTTCTCTTTATCGACGACCGTGCCGATAATGTCGAAGGGGCGCGCATGACTGGCATGCAGGTCATCCAATATACCGATCACACACGGTTTGTAGACGAGATGTACGCTCGCGGATATTCAGGCCTTCTGCATCCTCTCGCGGCATCCGGTTGCAGTATCAGCACGTTACGAATG
>CAXTWP010000396.1:0-2895 GCA_964247945.1 uncultured Acidobacteriaceae bacterium
GCGATGATGGTGTATCTGGACAACTTCCTTTCGATTGGGCCGAACTCGCCGGCGAACGGGGTGAATCCGGCGAACCCGAAGTCGAAGCCGGGGAACAAGGGGCTGAACGAGAACTACGGCCGCGAGGTGATGGAGCTGCACACCGTGGGGGTGGGTGGCGGTTACACGCAGGCGGATGTGACGAGCCTGTCGGCGATCTTGACGGGCTGGGGGGTGGACCGGCCGGGGCAGGGCGGCCCGTTTCTTTTTGATCCGAAGCGGCATGAGCCTGGGGCAAAGCACTGGTTCGGTACGACGATCCCCGACACGCCTCCACAAGACGGGATGCGGCAAGGTATGCAGGCGCTGACGGCGTTAGCGGCCAAGCCGCAGACCGCGCACTTCATCTCTTACCTTCTGGCCCAGCGGTTTGTGGCGGATGAGCCGCCGCCGTCGCTGGTCGATCGGATGGCAAAGACGTTCCTCGGCACGGATGGAGACATCAAGGCGGTGTTGCGGACGCTGGTGGGGTCGCCGGAGTTCAACTCCAAGAAGTACTTCCGCAACAAAGTGAAGACACCGATGGAGTTTCTGGCGTCGGCTTTTCGGACGACCGCGACGGACCCGGCAAATCCGCAGGCGCTGGTGAACACGGCGCGGAACATGGGGATGCCGCTCTACTATGCGCTGCCGCCGACTGGGTACTATATTACGGCGGACAAGTGGATGAACTCGGGGGCGCTGGTAGACCGGCTGAACTTTGCCTACCAACTGGTGAACAATAAGTTCTACAACCAGAAGTTCGACTCGGCGCATGTGCTGGCGCTGGGACTGATGTCCCAAGGCGTAGGGGCGCAGGTCGCTGTCGCGCCGCGAGCAAAGTTTACCGAGGCGGCTGAGAGAGCGGAACTGTATTCAGATTTGCCTGGGCCGGATGTGGCGCTGAGGGTGCTGGAGGGTTCGTTGATCGGTGGCGAGGTGTCGGCGAAGACCAATGAACTGATCCATAAGCAACTGGCGCAGCAACCGGTAGCTTCGAATCCGGGCGACACCCTGAACCTGCTGACGGCGCTGGTGATGGGTTCGCCGGAGTTCCAGTTGCGCTGAGCATGTGACGACCCTGATTTGCTCAGGCAAGTGGCTTAGACTCTAAGAACATGAAAGCAGCGGTGCGAACACGGGGGAGCATCACCAAGGCGACGGCGAAGCAGCGGATGCTGAAACAGTTGATCTGTAGCGACGCGCCGGAGCAGGCGCTGCGGTACTACGGCTTTCGGCGGATTGCGGGCGTGGATGAGGTTGGCCGCGGGGCGCTGTTTGGACCGGTTGTGGCGGCGGCGGTCATCCTGCCGGAGTGCGCGGAGCGCATGGGTGCGCTGGCGCGCGGCGGGCTGAAGGATTCCAAGCAGCTGGTGCGCGAGGATCGGGAGCGGCTTGACGCCCACGTTCGGGAGATCGCCCTTGCGGTAAGCGTGGCGGAGGTCGACGCCGAGACGATCGACCGAGTAAACATCTACCAGGCGACGCGGCTGGCGATGCTGCTGGCGGTTCATGGGCTGCACCTTGAGCCGGACCATCTGCTGATCGACGCGATGCGGCTCGACCATCATTGCCGGCAGACGAAGTTGATTTACGGGGACGCGCTCAGTCTGTCGATCGCGGCGGCATCGGTGGTGGCGAAGGTGCATCGCGACGGGCTGATGCGGGCGCTCGATGTAGAGCACCCGCTGTATGGATTGGCGTCGCATAAGGGGTATGCAACGCCGCAGCACAAGCGGGCGCTGCTCGCGCATGGGCCGTGCGTGCTGCACCGGCAGAGCTTTGCGCCGGTGTGGAACTCCGCTCAAGTGCCGCTTGAACTGCTGGAGGCAATGGGTTGATGCGAAAGATGATGTGCGTCGTTGCGCATCCAGACGACGAATGTTTTGCCTTTGGCGGCGCGCTAACGCTGGCTGCGGACGCCGGAGTCGAGACGTATGTCGTCTGTCTGACGGATGGGCAGGCGGCGACCCACCGGGGCGAGGCGGGGTCCGGTGCGGAGTTGGGCAAGATGCGGCGGGATGAATTTGCCCAATCCTGCAAGATCCTCGGCGTCAAATATCAGGAGCTATTGGATTACCAGGACGGGCGGCTGGAGTTTTGCGATTTCTCCCGGACGGCAGGACGGTTGGTCGAGCGGATGCGGCGGTTCCAGCCGGAGGTGGTGATCACGTTCGGAGGGGATGGCGGGCTGAACACGCATGCCGATCATATGATGGTGTCCAGCTTGACAACGGCGGCCTTCCACTGGGCGGGGCGGGAAAGGCGTTATCCCGAGTTGGCGATGGCGTTCCAGCCGACCCGGCTTTACTACGTGACGACGAACTTCTTTTTGCCGGACCGGCAAGCGCCGCTGCCGGTGCCGTGGACAGTGAAGCTGAACATCGAGAGTGTGCGCCAGCGGAAGGCCGAGGCGTTCCGGGCGCATACCTCACAAGCTCCGTTGATGGAACGCACGAAGGAACTGTTCGAGCGGTACGGAGGCGAGGAGTTCTATACGCTAGCGGCCTGCGCGGGCACAGGACCGGCGCGACTGCAGGCGAACCTATTTTCGGAACTGGAGCCGGAGGGCGTCTGACTGCGTTCGCGGAACAACCCATCTACTCGTTCAGCGGTCTCAGTAATGAGATAGAAGGAGGAATTATGTCTCTACAAAGGACTTTGATGTCAGCCGTGCTTGCCGGTATTTCATTTAGCCCCGCGGCGTTCGCTCCGGCACAGATTGCGGTCAGCATCGGTGCGGCACCGATTTGTCCCTACGGGTACTTTGATTTTGCGCCCTACAACTGCGCGCCGTACGGTTACTATGGGCCGGACTGGTTTACGGGCGGTGTATTTATCGGAGCCGGACCGTGGTTCCACGGTCACCCTGGATTC
>CAXTWP010000397.1:0-2875 GCA_964247945.1 uncultured Acidobacteriaceae bacterium
GTGTTGAATGGCTTCGTCTACTACACGGTGCCGCAGGTTGGTCACTTTATGCCGAAGCTGACCAAGGGCTATCAGCTGAATGCGATTTATACCTATACGACGGGCACGCCGATCAGTCCGCAGTACAGCACCAACATCGACGGGACGGGTGAGTTGAAGGACCGGCCGAACTATTCCGGGATTCTGCCCTACGCGGGGGCGGCGCTTGCGACGACCTCGGCGACAGGACGGCAATATCGGTGGCTGCAAAACTCGGTCACGAATCCTTCCTTCACGTGCCCGGGCGGTGCGGGTTTAGCTACGAATCCAGCCAGTTGCGCCAGCCCAATTACGGGAGTCTACGGCAATGAACAGCGCGATGCCTTCAACGGGCCGAACTTCCGGACGGTCGATGTGTCGCTGTTCAAGCACACGCCGGTGACGGAGAAGGTGATGTCGGAGTTCCGGGTGGAGATCTTCAATGTGTTCAACTTCAACAATTTTGCCAACCCAGCGGTTAATCCCAGCAGCGGGACGTTTGGGTTGATCACAAACACGCGGAACGGAGCGGCTGCGCCGGGGATCGGGTACGGCGAGCCTTTCAACATTCAGTTTGGGCTGAAATTGAGTTTTTAGAGCGCGGGGTTTGTGGGTGGAGAAGCGGGTTTCCTTCGGGGATGACAAAAAAGAAGGGCAACGGGCAACGGCCGGGTTTCTTTTGAGAATGGCGAACAGAAGAGTAGGCGGTCGTTTGCTGCCACAAACGATAACCCATCTTTCCACGATGAGCTGTGAAAGGATGGGGCACACGATGCGTTACTGCGTGATTTTGCCGAGGATGTACAGGACGCTGTCGTAGTCGCCGCGGAGGTCGAGGGAGATGCCGTGTTGCATCAGGTAGGCACCGCTGAGGGTTCCGGCGTCGTGCGGGGTGCCGGCCGTGTCGGGCGCTTCGGGGCGGCGCGGCGTGGCGATGGCCCGTATCTGATAGAGGGCTTGCGGGTCAAGGCCTGTGAGCTGGACTGGAGAGAGTTTGGAACGGAGCTGCTGGGAGTGGAGGAAGGCGAAGGCCGCGGCCTGGGCGCCGTTCTCGGCCACGTACTCGTTGGCGATGAAGTCGTTGTCCGTGGCGGGGGTGAGACGGTAGAGTAAACCGTTCTGGACGGTCTCGCGAATCTCTTTGTAGGCGGCGATGAAGCGTTTTGACTCCGCAAGATCGGCGTCAGGCATCTTGTTGAGATTGGCTCCGACGGCCAGCGACCCTTGCATGGCGACGAGGAAGCGGTCCTGGAGCGAGACGCTGCGATCGTTCATGTTAGGCACATCGGTGACCCAGGCCATCATGATGTGGGGGGTGTAGGCGTAGGTGAAACCGCGCTGGATGCGCAGGCGGTCGAAGGCTTCGGTGTTGTCGGAGGGCCAGACCTCGTCGGTGCGCTGGAGGACGCCGAGGTCGACGCGGGCTCCGCCGCCGGAGCAGCTTTCGATCTCGAGGCCGGGGTGTTTGGCACGCAAGCGGTCGATGATTTCATAGTAGTTCTGGACGTAGCGCACCCAGATCTTTTTCTGCTCGGTGAGGGGGGCTTCGGGCCAGCCGGGTTCGCTCCAGTTGCGGTTGTAGTCCCACTTGAGGAAGGCGATCTTGTTGTCGGTGACGAGCTGGTCGAGCCAGCCGAAGGTGTACTCCTTGACGTCCTCGCGGGCGAGGTTGAGCAGAAGCTGGTTGCGGGCTTCGGTGCGGGGGCGGCCGTCGAAGTGCATGGCCCAATCGGGGTGTTTGCGGTAGAGATCGCTGTCGGGGTTGACCATCTCGGGCTCGACCCAGAGGCCGAAGCTCATGCCGAGCGAGTTGACGTAGCTGATGAGGGAGCCGAGGCCGTGTGGGAACTTTTGCGGGTTGACGTACCAGTCGCCGAGGCCGGCGTGGTCGTCGTTGCGCTTGCCGAACCAGCCGTCGTCCATCACGAAGCGCTCAATGCCCATAGCGGCGGCTTTTTCGGCGAGGGCGTGCTGGCCGGCTTCGTCGACGGCGAACTCGGTGGCCTCCCAGGAGTTGTAGAGGACGGGGCGGGTCTTCAGGCCGGAGCCGTTGGGAAGGATATTGACACGCTCGAAGCGGTGCAGGAGGCGCGAGGCCTCGCCGATGCCCTTGCCGGTGTAGCCGCCGTAGAAGGCGGGAGTTTGCAGCGAAGCGCCGGGCGCGAGGGTGTGGCCGAAGTCGAAGGGATTGTAGCCGCCGGTAACGCGGACGCGGTGCTCGGGCGTTTCCTCGACGGCGATGCGCCAGCTGCCGCTCCAGGCGAGCGCGCCGAAGAAGACCGCGCCGTGTTCCTGGTCGTTGTTGCGGGGGTCGTCGAGGGCGAACCAGGGGTTGACCTGATTGCCGGTGCTGCCGCGGCGGCTTTCGAGGACCTGCACCATGCCGGGCGCGACGGTGTTCTCCTGGATCTGCCACTCGCCGGCCCAGCGCCCAGTGAGGGAACGGAGGCGATAGTTGTCGGTCTCGGGCATGGTCCAGGTGGCGGACTGCGCGTTTTCGAGCAGCAGCGGGGTCTTGCCGCGATTCTGAATGGTGGCCTGGCGGCGGAGGATGCCGGTGTCGGGGAAGACGGTGTATTCGAGGGCGACGTAGATGGGGCGGTCGATGTCCTTGAGCGTGACGGTGAGGGTATCGCGGGCTATGGTGTGGCTGTCGTAATGGAGAACGAGGTCGCGGTTGCCGTCGGGAAAGGTGACCTTGAGGGCCGGTTCGGCGTAGAGGCCAGCGCCCCAGCCGGCGTACTCCTGCGGGGTGGTGGTGCGGGACAGGTCGAAGGCCGCCCATTCGGCGACGCTGTGGGCGGGCTTGAAGTCGCCGCCGGTGCTCGGAGCCAGGAATATCAGCACCTGTTGCGCG
>CAXTWP010000398.1:0-2063 GCA_964247945.1 uncultured Acidobacteriaceae bacterium
AGACGTTGCGACCGCACTGATGCATCCGAAGCCCGAGGTGCCGCTGCCGGCGCTAAGGCCATCGCGGCCAGCGCTGTCCCCGCGCTCGAAATCCACTGATCGTGATCAAACGGAAATCCGCTCTGGAAATAGGGCTGGAACTTTGCAGCGCGGCTACGCACATACCAGGACCCGTCCGGAAATTGCGTCCGCAGGAGAAAGTCGACTCCCGTTCGATAAGCGGCGTCGCCCGGCAAAAGCAATCCAGCTCCATACATCGAAGAAAGCGCGATGCCGGTTGCGTACGCATCTGACTCCAGATAGGGTGTTTGCGCCCAGCCGCCGTCAGCGCGCTGCAAGCGCAACAACGCCCCCGCCTTCTCCTCTAGCTGCGACGACGGCACGCCGGCGGCTTGCAAGCCGGCAATCTGATCAGCTAATTCATACGTTGTGACCGGCTTAGCACTTTCGAGCCACACGCGCGCACGCTCGATACGTTCCGCAAACTCAGCCCGGCGCGCCGGCCATCCGTAGAGCTTCAGGGCACGAATCGCCTGCGCCGTTCGCGTAATGCTGCTCTCCTCAATGGGTGGTCTGGCAATCCCTCCATTCACCCATGCGCCCGACGAATCTTGCCGGACAGCCACGTAATGCACAATCAGATCGGTCATTTCGTTCGCCGGTTCTTTCAGATCTGCAAACGACATCATGTAGGCAAGCAGCACGTCATAATCACCCGGCGGCGGATCCAGCACCGCCAGACTCGACGAAATCCGTGGCCGGACCGCAATCATTGCATCGGTAAACTGGGTGCGCAACCTCGCATCCGCGGCGAGGCCCGCTTCGGTCGCAGCGGCAAACGCTCGCGCGTGCGCGGACTGATGATGACAACCAGCGCAGCCGCTCTCTTGAAAAAACGTCGTGCCTGAACCTCTGAGCAGGGTGAGCGAGCGCCCCAAGGCCTCGGCCGCGTTCCTGGCGTGCGACCCCGGTCCCGGTTGAGGAGCCGGCATTAGCTCACCGCCCTGAGCACCAGCCGATTGCAAGAGCGCGAGGATCTCCGGGTTGCGATACTTACGCGCCCATGTGAGCGCCGATTCTCCGTTCTGATCTTTCGCATTCACGTCCGCTCCCGCTGCCAACAACTGCCGCACCACGGCGGGATTCGCATGGTCAGTCGCTATCGAAAACATTAACGGCGTCATGTGGCGGCTATCCACTTCGTCCACGCGCGCTCCCGCTTTCAGCAACAATGCCACCATCTCTGGGTCGCCATACGGAACCGCCAGCATCAGCGGGCTGAGGTGCACCAACGCAATTGGACCCTTCTTCACCATTCCGCCAAACACATTCACCGCGTTGGGATCGGCACCCGCCGCCAGCGCCATCTGCATCCGTTCCGCGTCAAGGAAATTGGTGGCGTTGTGCGCCAGATTGAACCCGGCGTCATCTGCGGGATGACCCGCGGCGTGGTGCGCCAGCAGCACGCGCAGCATCTCGGGATCGCCCAACCCGGCGGCTCGAAGGCACGCGCTTCCATGTTGTCCATCCACTTTGGTCACATCCGCGCCCTTGTGGATCAAGTAACGGACGGTAGCCCCGTTACGGTGCGCGGAAGCTGCCACCATCAGCGGTGTCACTCCATCGTTTTGCGCTGCATTGACATCGGCCCCCTTCTCCACCAGGAACTGCGTCTTCTCAAAACTCCAGGCGGCGTACACCAGAGGTGTCGCCCCTTTCTCATTACGCGCGTTCGGATCGGCGCCGGCGTTCAGCAGAATCCGCACGGCCTCCGGGCTGCCATAGAGTGCCGCATAGTGCAGCGGTGTTGCTTTCAATTTCCCCATTGCATTGGCGGCCGCCGGTGTAGCCGCCATCCTGCGCAGCGCGTCGAGATCATCCGCACGAATCACCCGCGCAAACTCTTCAGCGCTCGGGGCGACCGGTTGCCCGCCAAACACCGGCCAGCACAAACCAAGCACCGCAATGACGCTGAGAGCCACTCTGCACATGACAACCGCCTTTCGAATCGTTCAACTCTAAGCAATCCCCGTACCAACCCACAAGTCCCACCAGTTTTGGTT
>CAXTWP010000398.1:2073-2476 GCA_964247945.1 uncultured Acidobacteriaceae bacterium
TCTACGAACGTGACGAGCGTACGTGATGACCTCTCCATCACGATCTATCGAGGCTTCGTTCGTGGCCCCGTGCCGCCCGTTTGTCTTGTCGAAGTTGAAGAGTCTACATGATCGCTAGCGGGAACAGTTTCCAATTGGGGAACCTCCAGGCAATCCTTGTCGTCGGAGCAGAATCTTACGTCGAACCTCGCGTATTTAGCTCGATCTTGAACACTGGTTGCCAGAAGAACGAAGTCACGAATCTTCGGACAAGACTTAATCCAGGAACTGACTTCTGTAGCTTTGGGAGCTGTCAAAGAAAACGAGGTCTTATGAAATGACCGGTCCGTTGGCTTTTCCACGTAAACGCTGCAAGCATCTGCGGGACGGAGCAGCCAATCGAGTGAGACGTCGACAGAAGAAC
>CAXTWP010000398.1:2486-2861 GCA_964247945.1 uncultured Acidobacteriaceae bacterium
GTGTCACCTGCAAAGACACCCACTTTTTTCGGCCCTAAGCGGCGAGCGCGAGTAGCCGGATCACAGGTCACCCGCACCTCGCCGAGCTCGGATGTCCTGATTGTGTAGAAAGCAGATAACGAGACCGTGAATCCGACTAGCCACAGCACTATTGGAATATAGAAATTACCCGTCAGGATCAGAGGCGCTCCACCTGTTGCGGGCTTTGTTACGAGGTCATCCCACAACGTGAGGAGCTTCGTCCCAACAACACCGGTGAGCACGCCGGCAACGATGTTTCGCATTTGATCCAGAGGATTGGAATCGCCCCCCGGAGTCAACCATGCCCCAACAAGATAGCCCATACCGGCGCCGAATGCTCCCGTTCCAAAGAAA
>CAXTWP010000399.1:0-2852 GCA_964247945.1 uncultured Acidobacteriaceae bacterium
TTCGATCTATCCGCCGCCTGTTCCGGCGTCCTCTATGCGCTCCAGGTCGGCGCAAAGCTGATCGAGTCCGGCGCTCACACCAAGGTCATGGTGATCGGTGCGGATGTGATGAGCTCCATCCTCGACTACACCGACCGATCCACCTGCATACTCTTCGGCGACGGGGCGGGTGCGGTCCTGCTTGAACCCGCCGCGCCGGGCGAGATCGGCATGGTCGACTTCGAGCATGAGATCGACGGTTCGGGTGCTTCCGCCTTGTACATGCCCGGCGGCGGGAGCCTGCATCCCTCCACCGTCGAGACCGTCGCCGCCAAGATGCACTTCGTTCATCAGGAGGGCGGTGCCGTCTTCAAGGTCGCGGTGCGTAAGATGGCCGAGTTGAGCGAAAGACTATTAACCCGCAACGGCCTCACCGCCGCCGAGATCGACTGCCTCATTCCTCACCAGGCCAACAAACGGATCATCTTGGCGACCGCCGAGCGTCTCGGCCTGCCGCTTGAAAAGGTCGTCATCAACATCGGCGAATACGGCAACACGACCGCGGCCACCATTCCGCTCGCCATGCACACGGCACTTGAAGCAAACCGCCTCGCCAAGGGAGACACCGTGCTGCTCGCAAGCTTCGGCGGCGGCTACACCGTCGGCACCACTCTCCTTCGCTGGGAGATGTAAGCCGTTCGACATCGTAGCGGAACTCCGCCGTATAATCTTAGCCGCGCATCCCTGGAGGACTATGGCGCACGACCCCTTATGGATGAAGGTGTTTCTCGCCGTCCACATCACTGCGGGAGCCACATCGTTTCTGCTGGCACCCGTTGCCTTGGCCACCGCAAAGGGCGGCAAGGCGCACCGGTTCTGGGGTATGGTCTATCTCTGGGCGATGGGTACCGTTGCCGCGACCGCGCTGCCGATGGCGCTTTACCGACCGGTCCTCTTCCTTGCGCTGGTGGCAGTCTTCAGCTTCTACTCGGCTTTCTCCGGTTATCGAGTCACCAAGTTGAAGCAACTGGCGCGGGGCGGAAGCGCTCAGCCGATCGATTGGGTCGCCGGGATGGCGACCTTTTGCTCGAGTGCCGCTCTAGCCGGCTTCGGAGCGTTCCGTCCTGCCGTCGTGCAGAACATGGGCATCGTCGCCGTTGTCTTCGGCTTCCTCGGGATGCGTCTGGCTGTCGCCGAACTCTATACGTTCGTTCGGAAGCCTAAAGAGAAGATGTTCTGGTGGTATACGCATCTGGGCAATATGATCGGCAGCTATATCGCGGCGTGGACGGCCTTCTCGGTAGTGACGCTGCCGCGGCTGTTTCCTCACGCCGGGTTCCTGTTGTGGCTTTGGCCGACGGCGATCGGCGTCCCCGCGATCATTCTGACCATTAGCTACTACAAGCGGAAGTTTGCTCCCAGGGCGAAGCCGATAGCTGCTTAGAGGCGGGTGCGCTGGAGCTGCCCAAGCCTGCGCTACTTCGTATAATCCTTTCCTATGAGTACATGGGACGGCAAGATCGTGCTGGTCACCGGCGCGTCGCAGGGCATCGGTCGCGCCTGCGCGCTGGAGTTGGCGAAAGCTGGAGCCACAGTCGCGCTCGCGGCCCGCAACGTCGATAAACTGGCCGGCGTAGCCTCCGTGATTGTTGCTGCGGGTGGCAAGGCGCAGGCCTTTGCTCTCGATGTTGCCGCCGAGGACTCGATCAAGGAGTGTGCGCAAGCTGTCGCCACGGCCTTCGGCCCGGTCGCCATCCTTGTCAACAATGCAGGCATAACCCGCGACATCCTGGCCATGCGCATGAAGAAGCGCGACTGGGATGATGTGCTTACCACGAACCTGACTGGGGCCTTCCTGATGTCGCAGGCCGTCATGTCCGGCATGGTCAAGGCGCGTTGGGGCCGCATCATCAACGTCGCCTCGGTTGTCGGCGAGACCGGTCAGGCGGGCCAGGCGAACTACGCGGCATCGAAGGCGGGGCTGATCGGCCTGACCAAGGCGCTGGCGCGCGAGCTCGCCAGCCGAACGATCACTGTAAATGCTGTCGCTCCCGGCTTCATCGAGACTGCCATGACCGAAGCGCTTGCGGAAGAACAAAAGACCGCCATGCTCTCCGTCGTGCCCTTGGCCCGGCCCGGCACCGAACAGGACGTTGCCCACGCCGTCCGCTTCCTAGCGTCGGATAAGGCCGCCTACATCACTGGCCACACGCTGGATGTGAACGGCGGCATGTACATGGGGTAAGTCGCATGACCGAGATCTCCATCCAACCCGCTGGATCGGCCGACATCCCCATCGTTCAAGCGCTTTTCCTCGAGTACGGCGAGTACCTTGCTCACAATCCCACGGGCGCGGCCAACATCTGCATCGAGAACTTTGACCGCGAGCTCGCCACGCTGCCTGCGCCGTATTTTGCGATCCTGCTCCACTGTCGACGACGCACCCGCGGGCTGCGTCGCGCTCAAGCCAGTCAGTCGTCCGGCTGGAGAGGCTGCGAGATGAAGCGCCTCTGGGTCACCGCCAGCCATCGAGGCCTCGGGCTAGGCCGCACACTCGTCCTCGCGGCACTCGATCAAGCCAGGGCCACCGGCCATACCGCGATCTACCTCGACACCGTTCCCGCAGCGATGCCGGAGGCCAACCGCCTCTACGCCGGCCTCGGCTTTGAGGAGGTCACGCGCTACAACACCAATCCCGTCGCCGATGTCGTCTTCTTCCGCCGCTGCGTTTAGTTTTTATTTTGCCTGTACGACGACTTCGTGCTAGCCTCATCGGGTTGAAAGGAAACCACCTTATGAGCCAGGTACGTCTGCTCGTCGGCACACGCAAGGGCGCGTTTGTTCTGACTTCGGACGCGAAACGGGAACGGTGG
>CAXTWP010000400.1:0-2843 GCA_964247945.1 uncultured Acidobacteriaceae bacterium
GACTTGGCCCACTCGAGCGCCTCATCCTCGCCGCCGATCACGCCATCCGAGCCCGGCAGGATCGGCACCTTAGCCTTCTTCATCGTCTGCCGCGCGGTCGACTTCTCGCCCATGATGCGCGTCACCTCAGGCGGTGGCCCGATAAACTTGATATTTGACGCCCGGCACACCTCGGCGAAGTTCGCGTTCTCGCTCAGCAGGCCATACCCCGGATGGATCGCGTCCACATCCGCAATCTCCGCCGCCGAGATCACCGCCGGCACATTCAGGTAGCTATCCGCCGAGCGCGGCGGCCCAATACAGATCGCTTCATCGGCGAACTTCACATGCAGCGAGTTCCGGTCCGCCTCGCTATACACCGCGACCGTCCGTATCCCCATCTCCTTGCACGCCGAGATGACGCGCAGCGCAATCTCCCCGCGATTGGCAATCAACACCTTACGAAACATCGACACCTTTCATTGCTTTGGCTTTTCTTGTTTGTCATTCCCGAGGGAATCTGCTTCCTTTGTCGCCGTTGCTTTTGCTATTGCCCTTCCTGTTTGTCATTCCCGAAGGGAATATGCGGTGGCCGTTGCCCTTGCTCTTCCCCTTCTTGTTGTCATTCCCGAAGGGAATCTGCTTCTGCCTTAACTGGCTCTTATCGCAAACAAAGCCTGCCCATACTCCACCGGCTGCCCACTACTCGCAATTCTCCGCACCACTTCCCCCGCCACATCCGACTCAATCTCGTTCATCAGCTTCATCGCCTCGATGATGCAGAGCACCTGCCCCACCTCCACCGTGTCGCCCACCTTCACGAACGCCGCAGCCCCCGGCGAAGGCGACTCATAAAACGTGCCCACAATCGGCGACTTCACCTCATGCAGCGCCTCTTCCTGAGCGATAGCCGCGGCGGCCGTGATCGCAGGCGCGCCATCAGCCACACCCGCAGCCGCCGGAGCCGACGCCATAAACCGCCCAAACTGCGCCATATCCGCTGCCGTCGACATCGCCACTGGGGTCGCCGCAGGCTCCCCCGCAAACTTGATCCGCATCTTCAGCTCGGGCCGCTCCACGTCAAACTCCGCGATCCCATTCGCCTTCAGGAACTCAACCAGCTCCCGCAAATCATCCATGCCGCTTCCGTCCATCGTCACTCCTAAACTCAAAGTTCTATCCAGGCTTTTATACTTGACGTCAGCACTTCCGCGCCCTTTGCCGTCACAAGTACCATATCCTCAATCCGCAGCCCAAACCGCCCCGGCATGTAAATACCCGGCTCGATCGTGACCACCATCCCGGCCTTCAGCGGCTGTGTCTGCTTCGCCGCCAGTCTCGGCCCTTCATGGATCTCCAACCCCACGCCATGCCCGGTCGAGTGCGTAAAGAATTCGTCCAGCTTCTCCCGTCGCAGTACACTTCGAGCCGCTTCGTCCACTTCGCCAGCCGTCACGCCAGCCATTACACTCGCGACCGCCGCCTCCTGCGCCTCCAGCACCGCCTCATACGCCGCCCACTCCCCCGGCAAAGCCTTGCCCATGTGCACCGTGCGGGTCATATCGCTCAAGTATCCGTCGAGCACCACGCCAAAGTCCAACGTGCAGAACCCCCGCCGCGGCAGCTTCGCGCCCGTCGCCCGGCCATGCGGCAGCGCCGAGCGCTCGCCGCTCGCCACAATCGTCTCGAACGACATTCCCTCCGCCCCGGCCAAACGCGCCCGGTACTCCAGCTCCGCCGCCACCCGAACCTCCGTCATCCCCGGCGCAATCACCTCCAGCATCTCCTCGAACAACCGGCACCCCAGCGCCGCCGCCGCGCGTATCTTCGCGATTTCGTCCGCGTCCTTAACCTCCCGCAGGCCCGCCACCAACGCACCCACCGGCTGAAAGATCCCCCGCCGCACCTTGCCGCTCACTGCCTTCTTCATCGCTTCCAGCCCGGAAACAGTTGTATGCGCCGCGTCGAAGCCGCACCGCGTCACCCCCGCCGCCTCCAACCATGCGCAAGCCGCCGCCACAGCAGACTTCTTCTCAATCACAATCTTTATCCCCGCCGCCTCCATCTTCGCCTGCGTCGTGTACCGCCCGTCGGTAAACAGCACCGCCTTGGTCCCCGCAAGAACCAGCGCCGCATTCGACCCCGTAAACCCGCACAGATACCGCACATCCGGCAGATGTGTTACCAGCAGCGCGTCCACGTCCGCCGCGCGAGCCACCGCTGCCGCCTTCCTGTTGCGGATACCGGTGTTCATCCCTCCGATTCTATCGGAGCGTTCATCAGCCCCGGCTAAACGAAACCGGTATCATGGCGTATGAGCGGCAGTACAAGTGAAATGACGGACCCAACCGCCGGAGAGGCCACGCTCTCGTCATCGATCGCACGTCCGGCGCCGCCGCCCCGCTTTTCCCGGCGCGACTTCCTCCACGCCTCCGCCGCCATCGCCGCCGGCCTCATCGTCGACGCCTCGCTGCTCGCTCGTCACAACCTCCAGATCGTCTCCCGCACGATCCACATCCGCCAACTGCCCGAGGCCTTCCACGGCTTCCGCATCGTCCAGCTCAGCGACATCCACCTCGACGAGTTCACCGAACCCGCCTTCATCGAGCTCGCCGTCCACCGCATCAACCGGCTCGCCCCCGACCTCGTCCTGCTCACCGGCGACTTCGCCTCGCGCGGCCCCTTCCCGCTCCGCGTCTCGCTCCACGCCGTCGAGCACTGCGCCGACCTGCTCCGACACCTCACCTGCCCCCTCCGCTACGGCTGCCTCGGCAACCACGACAACTCCATCGGCCCCGAGTTCGTCGTCAAAACTCTTGCCGCCCAAGGCATTCCCGTGCTCGTCAATCGCCACCTCCCCATCG
>CAXTWP010000401.1:0-2834 GCA_964247945.1 uncultured Acidobacteriaceae bacterium
TCGACATATCTTTTTGGAAAACGCGCAAAGTATTGATTCGAAGTAGTTTAGGTAGCACAGGTCTGGATCGGCCAGCGTCTCGGTTCGAGTATAGTGACGTTTCAGCTCAATTTTGGGTGGAGCTTGTGGAAGCCGGTGCGGTCCTGATAGGCGTTAGCGAAGGCGGCGAGGCGAGCGTCGGTGTAGAGCGCGCCGAGGAAGGTAAGCGAGACGGGAGTGCCAGGGCCGCCGGCGTTTTGCAGCGCGCCGTCTTCGTCGGTGGGCGGTTTGGGGGCGTCTGGACCGCGCAGGCCGTTGGGTATGATGACGGCGGGGTGGCCGGAGAGGTTGGTCGCGGTGAGTTGCGGGCCGCTGGACGGGGTAACCACGACGTCGCCCTGCCCGAAGAGCGCGTGCCTTGCGTCGATGGTGAGGGAGCGGGCGCGCATGGCCTGGATGTAGTCGACTGCGGGATAGAAGCGCGCCTTGCGAAAGGTGTTGGGCCAGTCGAAGGGCTGCTGGCCGGTGAGGAGCGTGTCGCGGCCGGAGCGGGTGAGTTCGTCGAAGGCGGCGGCGGCCTCGGCGGCGAGCAGGGCGGTTTGGTCGCCGAAGTGAAGGTCCTTGGGCAGCTCGATAGGGATGAGGGTGACGCCCATGGCGCGAAGGGCCTCAAGCGCGGCGGTGAGGTATTGGCGGTCGTAGGCCTCGCGGAGGGCGTTGTCGGCCTGGCGCTTGCGGCGGGCGTTGAAATCGTCAAGGGCCTTGCCGGTGAGGGTCTCGGTGGAGGCTTTCTCGGGCGCGACGACCGGTGCGTCGAAGGAGGATTTGAGATAGCCGATGCGGAGGGTCTTCCAGTCGAAGGTGGCGTCCCAGTTGAAGGCGGCGGGCTGGACGCTGCGGTCCTGGCCGTCGGGGCCGTAGATGGCGGAGAGGACGAGGGCGCAATCTTCGACGGAGCGGCAGATGGGGCCGATCTTGTCCATCGACCAGGAGAGCGCCATTGCGCCGGTGCGGGGGACGAAGCCGAAGGTAGGGCGGAGGCCGGTGACGCCGCAGCGGGTGGAGGGGCTGGAGATGGAGCCGAGGGTCTCGGTGCCAATGGCGAAGCCGACACATCCTGCCGACGTGGCGGACGCGCTGCCGGCTGACGAGCCGGAGCTGCCCTGGCGGGGGTTCCAGGGGTTGCGAGTGCGGCCGCCGAACCAGAGGTCGCCTTGGGCCAGCGCGCCCATGCTGAGCTTGGCGAGGAGCACGGCCCCGGCGGCGTCGAGGCGCTGGACGACCGTGGCGTCGTAGTCGAAGGTTTGCGTCTCGAAGCCGGCGGCTCCCCAGGTAGTGGGATAGCCCTTGACGGCGAGGAGATCCTTGCCGCCCCAGGGGATGCCGTGGAGCGGGCCGCGGTAGTGTCCGGCGGCGATCTCGGCGTCGGCCGCGGCGGCTTGGTTGAGGGCTCGGTCTTCGGTGTAGGTGATGACGCAGTGGAGCTTGGGGTCGTAGCGGCGGAGGCGGGCGAGATAGAGCTTGGTGAGGTCGGTGGAGGTGAGCTTGCGGGTGCGGAGCAGCTCGCCGAGCTGGCGGACGGTGGTGAAGGCGAGGGACTCTTCGTTGGAGGCGCTGAGATTCGTGACGTTGGGTGCGGGGCCGAGCACGATGGGCTTGCGGACAGTGTCGAGGACCATGCCGCCGGGTACAGGGTCGAAGACGAAGGCGGGGGCGGTGCTGTTCTGGAGGTGCAGGGCGCGAACGGCTTGGATGGAGTCGCGCTGCTGTGTGAGCGCGTCAAGCATCATGGCCTTCTGGTCATCGGTCAGCGTGATGGCTGCGATGGCGGAGGCCGCGTCGATCATCTCCGGAGTGATCTTCGAGAGCTTCGGCTCGGCGTCAGGGGATTGGGCCTGGGCAGCGAGGGTGAAGAGCGCGCCGGGGAGGAGCGTCTGGCCAAGGCCGAGAGCCGAGCAGAGGGCAAGGAACTGGCGGCGGTCCGGCGGGGGAGCTGAGGCTGAGGGCATTCCGCATTATCGGCGCAGAGTCCCGAGATTTCAACCTAGTTGCGAGGTGGCGCGTCGCCCGCGTCGAGCCGGGCGCGCGTCTCGGCGCGCCCGTCTTCGGCTTTGGCGGAGGTCAAGGGCCAGCGGAGGATACCCTGCGGGGTGAACTGCGCGCCGCGTTTAGTGTTGCGGCTGACCAGGCGCATGAGGACTCCGGGGTCGACGGAGCGGTGAGAGACGGGTGCCTCGCCGGGAGCGGTGGCGGGAGCGCCTCCGGCTTTCGGATCGGCGAACTTGATGTGGAGCATCTCGACGAACGATTTGGTGACGAGCTTCCCTGAACCCTGTTCCACCTGGGTGCGCTTGCGATCGAGCTGCGCGATGGCGAGCTTCTCACAGTGGAGCCGAATTTCGCCGGCGGCAAGCAGGTTGAGCACGGCCTCAGGCGGCGTGCCATATCTGTCCTGCAGCTCGGCGCGCACATCGGCGAGGGTGGCATAGTCTTCGGCTCCGGCGATGCGTTTGTACATCCGCAGCCGCTGGTTTTCCTCGGGGATGTACTCGGCATCGATGCGGAGGGAGATGCCGAGGTTCAACACCGTTCCTGCGTGGGCGGGTTTATCGTCTTCGCCCTTCATCTTGCGGACGGCCTCTTCGAGCATGGTGGTGTACATCTCGAAGCCGATGGCCTCGATGTGGCCGGACTGCTCGCCGCCGAGCATATTGCCCGCGCCGCGCAGTTCGAGATCGAGTGCGGCGATCTTGAAGCCGGCGCCTAGATCAGAAAACTCCTTGAGCGCTGCCAGTCGCCGGCGCGCGACATCGGTCAACTCCTGCTCGGGCGGAATGAGCAGATAAGCGTAGGAC
>CAXTWP010000402.1:0-1205 GCA_964247945.1 uncultured Acidobacteriaceae bacterium
TCTTCGGCCGGCTCATGCAGGGACCTTTTCCCCCAGGACCGCGTTCATGCGCTGGCGCACCGCATTTCGCTCGGCAGGGGAGATGTTGCGTTCGATCCAGGCGAGTTGTTGCTCGTGGGTCATCTCCTGTGGGTGCGGGGTAAGCGGCCGGCGCGCGATCAGCTTCTTCATCTCGGCCTCCGGATCGGTGCCGCGCGGGATCCCGGCTGCCAGATCCGCCGCCCGTTCGCGCTCCCATGTCGCCTTCCACTCGGCTTGCTTTTTTAGCTGCTCCTTGGTCTCCTCGCGTTCCCGCTCGGCACGCGCCGCCGCGCGGCACACCTTGCGGATCTCATCCGGCTCGGGGAAGAACGGTGCTCTCTCGTCGTCCCGGATCACCTTCAACAACGCATCCCTGAACGGGACGAGACCGTAGCGGAGCACCATCTCCTCCCACTCCGCCAGATACATCTCCTGGGTGGTCTCGGGGATCTGCTGCTTGATGTACCGGTCCTTGACCTGCTTCATCAGGACCGTGAGCGCCATACCGTCTGCGCGCGATATTGAGGAGATCGACGTCAGACTCACGCATGCGTTGGATGGCTGGGCTCGGTCGAGCTCCGCCGGCTGCTGGATTGACGATAGATGATGCATGGCTCCCTCCAGGGTACGTGCCACGGGTCAGGTGTTCAGGTTTTACGCGGTACTCGCGCAGGCGCATGAACTCGACGATGTCCTTCAGGTAGCGCCATTCGCCTTCGGGCACACCCCGCGCGATCGCCTGGACCTGCGCCAACATGGCCAGCCCGCATGCCTCGACCGTGGTACCGAGCTCCTTTGCATCCGAGCGGATCGCCTCCGTGACTGCGACCATGGCCTCCGGCGGTATATCCCGCCTGCCCCAGTTCCGCATCCGCGCGCGAGGATGGGCGAGAACGATCTGCGCCGCAACCGCCGTCGCGGGCGGTGCGACCTCTTCGTGGATCTGTTCTGTATGCAAAGAACGAGAGTGAGAAGAAGAGTTAGAGCTAGAGCTAAAGTTAGAGTTAGAGCGATCGATGCATGCATGCACATGCTCTGTGCATGCATCTGCATGTTCGGGAGTGGCGTCGTTTAGAGGCGCATTCGCGTCTTCCGAAGAGCCGTGCTTCGCTCTTTACCTTTCCCACCGGGCATTTGCGGCAGCGGCCGGCTTAGCGCGCTTGTAAGGTTGGGGTTACAAGTTG
>CAXTWP010000402.1:1215-2834 GCA_964247945.1 uncultured Acidobacteriaceae bacterium
CGCGCTCTTGTCCGTTTGGGCTTCCAGGTGCTTCGCCAACGAGCGGCAGGTGACGCGGACACGGCCACCCTGCTCCTCCACGTCTGCGATGCAGTGCATGCGAAGTTCATGCAGAAGCAATGCAGCTTCCGCCTCTTCACACATGCAAAGACGTGCATACTCAGCCGCTGTCCCCTCGAGTGTGGCCGTCTGCTTCAGACCCATCCGGCACAGCATCGTGATCCAGAATCCACGCACAGCACAGCTGCCCAGGACGATGCCTTCCTCGTTCAGCCAGCGAGCGAACTCGAACTTCATCCAGAAATGCTTCGAAGGAGATGCGCGCCGCTTGGTTCCCGGCCCGGTTCTTGTGCTCATGATCGTGGCCCCTCTCTGCCAGTTCGCAGAGGTTGAATCTGAACGCGATCCCCGGACTCCAGTACCTCCGCGATCTTCAGCACCTTTAGCGAGTGAAGCCGCGAGGCTACCTCATCCTCTCGGCAACGACCGAGCTCGGCCACCTCTTGGATCGTCAGCGAGGGCCACGGGGGACGACCAAGCTGAAGCAATAGGTCGACCCAGAAACCCTGAATCGTGTTTCCAGCGCGTAGTAGCGCGGGATCACTGAGCCACTCCGAAGGATCAATCATCGTGGTGGTCCTCCTTGTTTTTTCTCCGCCTGCCTGGCGAAGCGGGCGATCAGAGGCCGGATCGCCCGCTCAATCCCGAGGGCGTTCTTGCCGATGTCGAGTGCGTGCCCGTAACTCGCTTCCGGGTTGCGGGCGCCGTCGTAGCTGGACAGGTGACCGAGGTCGAACTCGATCTCGTTGAGAAGCTCCCGAACTTTGTCGATGGTTTGAGCGGTTGTCATGATTATGAGACCCCTTCTACACGGCTGCGGGGCCAGTCGCCGTGGTGGAACTGGATGGCAGGGAGCTTGCGAAGGCCCGAGTGCGCTGTCATTTCCGAGCTCCGGCGATTGGCGCAGCGTCCGGCACCGGGGCCGCGAACCGCGGCAGCTTGCGCGGTGAGCTCGAGCTCCCGGTCGAGCGCGATCTGGACTTCTCGGATCGTCGCGCGCCGATAAAAGCGCCCGAGGCGAACGATCAGGCGGCCCGCCGAGATAACCGGTGACGGCGGCCTCCGCCAAACTCCACCAGTGGTGATGAGCGTGGTCCAGTGACGCTGAGACCTGCCCGGAAATGAAGGCCGCCGTCCAGACAGCCGCACCCAACCGCCATTCCCGGCTTTCTTCCCACCATTGCCTCATGACTCCCCTTCCATGGCCTGCCGGTAGGCGTTCTGCAGGTGGTCGAAGTCGGGGAAGCACTTGCCCTGCGACCACAGCATCATCGCCGTCAGCTCGGGGACGTTGCTCGCCTTGCGCCGCACCTCGCCCCACCAGATCTCGGCCGAGGGCGTCTCGATCACCGCGGCGCCGCAGTGCGGGCATTCCAGGCCGCTGTCCCCCGCGACGGGCGAAGCTCGTCTGGCCGCCGTGCGCGGGTCACCGTGCCAGGTGCAGCCGCGGCTAAAGGCATACGGCACATCGGCCATGGCATGGATGCCCGGGCAGTCGTGGTCGCTGGTCGCGATCGCTTCGAGCTCTTCGCGGGTTGCGGTGAGGGCAGGAGTTTTAG
>CAXTWP010000403.1:0-2809 GCA_964247945.1 uncultured Acidobacteriaceae bacterium
GTTCCAATGGAATGCGGAGTTCGACTGGAAGAAGCGGCGAATCGGCTACCTTAGAGAGGATTTCGAACAGTCCTGGGTACAGCCCACGCCGCCGCCAACCGCGGACGCCACACCCGAGGAGTTGAAGATGTACGAGCGCCGCAAGGCTGCCGAACCGGCCACGCTGGCGGCGCGCGAGTACGATCGTAAGTTCGATCTGGCGGCGCTCGCCGTGTTTGAAAGGATGGGCGTTAGGCTCATTCCGGTCGAGTTTCCTAAGCTGCCCCACGACGCCATGCGCGGGATCATTAATGCGGAATCGGCGGCGGCCTTCGATTCGCTTACGCTGACGGGGCGGGATAAGCTCCTGGCCGAGCGGAGTGGCAGTTCTTGGCCGAACTCGTGGCGGGCGGCGCGATTGTATCCCGCAGTCGAGTACATCCAATCGATGCGGGCCCGGGAGATGGCAGTTCGTGCCTTTTGCAAGGTGTTCGAGCAGGTGGACCTGATCGTGACACCGACCTCGGGGCCGAGCAACCAAGTGGCCGTCACCAACCAGACGGGGCATCCGGCGGTGATCGTGCCCAACGGGATGCGCGGCAAAGATGCTCCTACACCGCCGCCGTTCATCGGGCCTGGCGCGGGCGGCCCGGAGGAGGAGCCGGCAATCAAGGCGGAGGGCCGAACACGCCCGTGAGCCTGACCTTTCTCGGCAGTCTCTACAAGGACGCCGAGCTCTGCGCCTTCGCCCAAGCATACCAGCAGGCCACGGCGTTCCACACGCTGCACCCACCGCTCGACTGGACGGTCTGAGGCGTCTGCGCGCAGCGGGTATGATCGACTGACACCAAGGAAATATTTGTACCTAAGAGCGGTGAGCATGGAGTCGATTCTCATCATGGACGACGACTTCGAGCTGTGCGCCATGTTGCGCGACTACTTCGAATTGCAAGAGCTGCACCTGACCATGTGCCACGACGGTCTGCTGGGTCTCGAGACGGCCGTAGGCGGCGCCTTCGACCTGGTGATCCTGGATGTCATGCTGCCGGGCATGGATGGATTTGAGGTGCTGCGACGTTTGCGCTCACGATCGCAGATCGGGGTGCTGATGCTGACCTCGTGCGGGGAAGACGACCGGCGTATCTCCGGTCTGGAGAACGGTGCGGACGACTATGTGCCGAAGCCATTTAATCCTCGGGAGCTCGTGGCGCGGATACGGGCGATCCTGCGGCGGCGGAGCGTACCGGCCGCGCAGAATATTGCCGCCGGGAGCTTGGCACGGCTCGCCTGTTGTGGCTTCCTTATCAACCGGACGGCGAGGAGGGTGCAGTATCGGGGCATCCCGTTGACTCTATCGCCTGTGGAACTTTTGCTACTGGAGGCGCTCCTTGAACGTCCGGGAATGGTCCTGGCGCGAGAACCCCTTGCGGAACGCGTCTTCCAGAGGCCGTATAGCCCGATGGATCGGGGCCTCGATATGCTGGTGAGCCGTTTGCGTCGCAAGCTCGACATTGCGGACAATCCGGGAGCCTTAATCCGGACGATTCGAAGCGAGGGATATGTCTTTGTCACGCCGGACTGACCGTGCGAAAAGCCGCCGGGGAACTATCTCGCGCGCACTTGCGTCCAAAGCGTATACCTGAAATTCACAGCATCATTTGAGGCGGGGCCGATGCGCAGTCTGATCCTCAAGATATTTCTTTGCTACTGGGTTGCAGCCTTTTGCGTGATTGTGGCCACCGACCTGTTTGCCCACGAGCAGATGCACCGGCCGGAGGTGGCGGTGGCACTCGGCTCCTCGCTGCGCTTGCAGGGACGCGGACTGATCGCAGCGTATGAGGCGGGCGGGTGTCGGGCTGCCCGGCCGATGATGGTCGGGATTGAAGACAGGATCTATCTGGCCGGCCCTGATGGGACCGTCTACTGCGACACACCGCCCGCAGCGAGCGATTTGCGCGGCCTGGCGACGCGCGCGTCCCGATCGAGCGTACCGGTCGCCAGCAACTTCCGCAGTTTTGAGATGGTCGCGCTGCCGGTTACAGGCAGCTCGGGCAAGCCGTACCTGCTGCTGCTGAAGAGCAAGTACACCATGCCTTACAACCTGTTGGGCTCGCCGTAGGGCCGACGACGATCTGGATCTCGGCCGGAGTGACTCTGCTGCTGGGCATTTTGGTGGCAGTGCCGCTACAACGCGTGCGTTCGGCGGCGCGGGAGATAGCGAACGGACGGCTCGGAGCAAGGGTGCGGCTGGGGTGGGTGTATGAACGGTTTCCGCGACTTCTTGGCGAGGACATCCTTTCCTATCTCGCCATCGACTTCAACCATATGGCGGACCGGCTGGAGCTGCTTGCGGATGCGCAGCGAACGCTCTTTCGCGATATATCGCATGAGTTGCGATCACCGCTGGCGAGGCTGAGCGTCGCGCTGGAGTTGGCGCGGGAGGTGGGGCCGGCGTCGATGCGGGCACCGCTCGACCGGATCGAAAACGAGGCGGCGCGGGTGAACGACCTGGTGGGTCAACTGTTGACGCTCTCGTACATGGAGACGATGAGCGAGTTGGGCAAGCAGGCGGACCTCTCGTTGCGAGACCTTGTGGAATGCCTGCTGCCGGACCTTGAGTACGAGGCGGCGGGACGTCGCCGCACGGTAATCGCGGGAACGATGCAGGAGTGCATTGTCAGCGGAGATGCGGTTATGCTGCAGCGGGCGTTTGAGAATGTTGTCCGCAACGCGATCTGTCACACGCCGGAGCAGAGCGTGGTCGAGATCAACCTGAAGAAGATCGAGCGGGATGGCGTCGAGGTTGGCATTTTGCAGATCGGGGACGATG
>CAXTWP010000404.1:0-2805 GCA_964247945.1 uncultured Acidobacteriaceae bacterium
GACCGGCACGACGCAGACGGCGCAGACGAGCATAGCGAACTTGCGGCCCGCGTTGACGGTGTGGCCGCGGTTCATCCACCAGCCGGAGAGCGAGCCGCCCGCGATCGACCCGACCGACGAGACGAGGTAGACGGCGACGATGTACCAGTAGGCGGCCTTGAGGGTGAGGCCATAGTTGCGGTTGAGGAACTGCGGGAGATAGAAGAGGTAGAACCACCAGACGCCGTCGGTGAGGCCTTTGCCGAGGGAGAAGGCGTAGAGGCCGCGGGTGCGGAAGAGCGCGCCATAGGTGGGGCGTTCCGTGCCGAGCGCGGCGGCGAGGTTGGCCTGGGTCTGGATGGCTCCGCGGCGGAGGCGGTTGTAGGGGAAAGCGACCCAGAAGACGAGCCAGATGATGCCGAGCGAGCCGGTAGTGAGGAAGGCGGCGGGCCAGCCGTACTTGGCGGTGACGGCGGCGACGAGCAGGGGCGCAATCAGGGCGGAGGCGTTCGAGCCGGAGTTGAAGAGGCCGACGGCCTTGGCGCGCTCGGGCGTGGGGAACCACTCGCTAACGGCCTTGATGGCGGCGGGGAAGTTGCCGGATTCGCCCAGGCCAAGGAAGATGCGCGCGACGCAGAAGCCGGCGACAGTGGTGACAAACGAGTGTGAGAGGGATGCGGCGGCCCAGACGAGGATGGCGATGGCGTAGCCGGTCTTGGTGCCGAGCCGGTCGATGAGGCGGCCCGCGAAGAGGAAGCCGAAGCCGTAGGCGATCTGGAAGAAGATGAGGACGTTGCCGAAGCGGTTGTCGAAGACGGGCTGGTGAAATTTGTCGGCGGCGTGATTCCAGCCCATGAAGGCGGCGTCGTGGAGCAGGGGCTCGACGTAGCCGAAGACGTTGCGGTCCATGTAGTTGATGGTGGTGGCGAGGAAGAGGAGGAAGCAGACGAACCAGCGGATGTTGTGCGACTGAGCCTGGATGGCGACTGAGGAGTCCGGCAGCGCGGCGGTCTTCGAGGACATGGCTTCGGCGCTCCGGGGATGCAGGATGAGGATAGCCGGTTGAGGGCCGAAGGTGTCAAGGCTGCATCTGAGAGGCTGAGGTGTGGTGATGGCGTGGTTAAGTCTTTTGGCGGCGCTGTTGGCGGGGGCGGCCAATCCGTTCCAGTCCGGGGCGAACGCGCAGTTGAACAAGCAATTGGGGCAGCCGCTGTGGGCGACGGTGGTGGTGTACGCGACGGGGTTGGTGGGCGTTCTGCTGGCGCTGGCTGTGGCGCGGGAGCGGCTGCCGGGAGCGGGTCAGGCGCAGGGCGTGGCTTGGTGGGCTTGGCTCGGCGGGCTGATCAGCATTGCGTCGACGATGGCGGGGCTGATGCTGGCGCAGAAGCTGGGGCCGGGCATCTTTACCGGGCTGAGCCTGACGGCATCGCTGGTAACGTCGGTGGCGCTGGATCAGATGGGTTGGCTGGGCTTCCGCCAACACACGGCGTCTCCGGGCCGGCTGGCGGGATGCGCGCTGATGATAGCCGGCCTGTGGATGGTGACCCGATTCTGATTTGTACACACTGTATGGCAGATCGTATTGAAAGAATGAGAGTAAAAGCAACCGCTTGGGGCAACCTGCTCTCTCAGGGAATGGCTGACAGCGAGGGTTGAGTGAAAAACAGCAGGCTGGAGAGGCCTGACAGGGCCACGATGTGCCGATCGCGCCCGAAGCTGGAAGCGGATGCCGGGCCTGGTTTATGGGGCGGTTTGGAGTGCACGGTAAATCGGGTAGGCGATGTCTGGTTCGACCAGATGGAGCGCGGTGGGCACCGCAGGCGCGCTGGGGACCTTGAACTCCTGGCCGGTTTGGGACTGAAGACGCTGCGGTACGGTTTGCAATGGGAGCGAGCGGTGACGGCGGGGTCCGTGGAAGTGTTTGCGCCGCGGTTGAAGGAGATGGAACGGCTGGGCATTGCGCCGATTGCCGGGCTGCTGCACCATGGCAGCGGACCGCCGGGGACGAGCCTGATGGATCCTCAACTGGGCGAAAAACTGGCGGCGTATGCGCTGCGGCTGGCGCGACGCTACCCATGGATAGGAAGCTACACGCCGGTGAACGAGCCGCAGACGACGGCCCGGTTCAGCGGGCTGTACGCGCACTGGTACCCGCACCATCGCTGCTTTGCAAGCTATGCGCGGATGCTGGTGAACCAGCTGCGGGCGTCGGTGCTGGCGATGCGGGCGGTGCGCACGGTGCGGCCGGACGCGCTTTTTGTGCATACGGAGGATGGCGGCAAGACGTGGTCGACACCGGAGCTGGCGGGATTGTGCGAACAGCGGGAGCAGCGGCGCTGGCTTGGAGTCGACCTGCTGTGCGGGCGCGTGGATGAGGCGCATCCGCTGTATGGCTTTTTGAGGCTGCATGGGATTGGCCAGCGGGAGATTCTTTGGTTTGCGGAGAACGCCTGTCCGCCGGACGTGGTTGGGCTGAACTATTACGTGACCAGCGACCGTTTTCTGGATCACCGGGTGTGGATGTATCCGGCTTGGCTGGCTGGCGGCGACTCGGGCGACGAGCCGCTGGTGGATATTGAAGCGGTGCGGCTGCGGCCAGGCGGGATTGCGGGCGCGGGTGCCATTCTGCGCGAGGCGTGGGAGCGGTACGGGATTCCGGTAGCGATCACCGAAGCGCATCTGGGCGGCCCGCCGGAGGAGCAGGTGCGATGGCTGGCGAGTGTTTGGAACGAGGCGAAGGCGGCGCGCGCGGCGGGGGTGGACTGCGTGGCGGCGACGGTGTGGGCGCTGATGGGATCGTACGACTGGTGCACGCTGGTGACGCGC
>CAXTWP010000405.1:0-2795 GCA_964247945.1 uncultured Acidobacteriaceae bacterium
CAGTGATGGAAAGGGTGTGGCGTTCAAGGCGACGTTTGTCATCGACGCGACGGGGCCGCGCGGATTTCTGCATCATGCGCTGGAGCTTGGAGAGCTTGCGTTGCCACAGTACCCGCGAATGGCGGCGTTACACAGCCACTTTTCGGGGGTGCAGGAGTTTGGGGATGCCGCTATTGGGGATGTGCCCTATCCGCCCGATGCGGCGGCGCTGCACCACGTGTTTGACGGCGGATGGATGTGGGTGCTGCGGTTCAACAATGGATGGACAAGCGCGGGTTTTGCGGTCGCAGAGCGAGTGGCAAAGCGGTTCGGGTTCGAGGAGGGAGCGGCGGCCTGGGACCGCATGATGGAGGCGCTGCCGGCGGTGAAGGCGCAGTTTGCGGGAGCGAAGGCGGAGCGGCCTCTTACCTACGCGGCCAGCCTGGCCTACCGGAGCGCACGCATGGCGGGGGAGAACTGGGCGATGCTGCCTTCGGCGGCGGGCTTCGTCGATCCGCTGCTGTCTACGGGGTTTCCGCTGACGCTGCTTGGCGTGTTGCGGTTGGGGGAGATTCTGGAGCGGGACTGGGGGACGACGCGGCTGGAGCCGAGTCTGGCAAGGTATGCGGAGCAGACGGATGGGGAGCTGCTGGCTACAGCTCGGCTGATTGGGGCGCTCTACGCGAACATGGGGGATTTTGCGATGTTCCGCAGCCTTTCGCTGCTTTATTTTGCGGCGGCGAGTTACGCGGAGACAGTGCGGCGGCTCGGTAAGCCGGAGAGGGCAGGGTCGTTTCTGCTGCATGAGGATGCGGTATTTGGGCCAGCTTCGCAGCGCATTGTGGACCGTGCGCTTGGGCGGCTAGATGCGGCGGCAAAGGCGAATCTGCAGGAGGAGATCTATCGGTTGATCGAGTGTTTCGATGTGGCGGGGCTTTGTAAGCGGCCGGGGGATCACTGTTATCCGGTGCGGGCGAAGGATTTGTTTGCCGGGGCGGCGAAGGTGGGAGCGACGCCGGAGGAGATTGAGGGGCTGTTACGGCGGAGTGGGTTTTATGCGGCGGTTTTGACCTAAGTAAGAGCGCGTGCTGTAGCGGCGAACAGCGGATTCCTTTCGAGAAATGACAAACAAGAAGAACAAGTGCAGAAGCAACAGCTACTTTGGCGTGGCTGGGATTGCATATTGTAAGGCGATGGGTTTCGTGGAGATGATGCCTTTGCCTTCCTGGACGGTGATGGATTGATTGGCCGCGATGTTGGGGATGGACTCTTTGCGGCCGCTGGGCCATGCGACTTCGAGCGTTACTTTGCGGTCGGGGCCGGGCTTGCCGAGGCCGAAGGTGAGAGGGAGTTCGCTTTGCGAGAGGTAGCTGGAGCCGCCCTTGACCATTTGTAACTGGCGGCGGCCGCTTTGTTTCAGCGTGACTTTTGCGCCGATAGCGTCGCGGTTGGAGCGGGTACCGACGAGCTGGACGCGGAGCAGGTCGTTCGCGTTGCCGTTGTCGTTCCGAAAGAGCCGCGCTGGGCTGTTCGAGGTAGTGACGACGAGGTCTAGGTCGCCATCGTTGTCGAAGTCGAGATACGCCGCTCCTCGGCCGACCATGAGTTGCTGGAACGAAGGGCCGATTCTGCCAGAGACGTCGTCGAACTTGCCGTTGCCTCTGTTGTGGAAGAGGAGCGGCGGCTCGGCGTACTTGAGCGAGGGCTGAAGCACGCTGATGTCGTCGGCGACATGGCCATTAAGGGCGAAGATGTCGGGCAGGCCGTCGAGGTCATAGTCGAAGAAAAGCGTGCCGAAGGTGAGGACCTTGGCGGAGGACGGCGCGAGACCGGAGGCGGCGGTGGCATCGGTGAAGAGGCCGCCGCCGTCGTTGCGGTAGAGGGCTAGGCTTTCGTTGGTGAAGTTGCCGATGACGAGGCCGGGGCGGCCGGAGTTGTCGAAGTCGGCGGTGTCGACACCCATGCCGGCGCGCGCCTTGCCCGCCTCGCTGAGGCCGACGCCCGCGGTAAAGGCGGACTCGGTGAAGGTGCCGTTGTGGTTGTTGCGGTAGAGTTTGTTGGGCTGGGTATCGTTGGCGAGGAAGAGGTCGAGCCAGCCGTCGTCGTCGAAGTCGAGCAGGGCGACGCCGAGCGATTTGCTGGTCGCGTCTGCGAGGCCGGACCTCCTGGTCACGTCCTCGAAGGTTCCGTTGCCCTTGTTGTGGTAAAGGGTGGGGCCGACGCCTTTGTAGGCCTCGGGGGTGCAGTAGGACTTGTTCTTGCCGTCGAGCGAGCAGTTCTGGTCGGTGGCGACCGACCAGTCGACATAGTGGCCGACGAAGAGGTCGAGCCTGCCGTCGTTGTCGTAGTCGAACCAGATTGCGCCGGCGGAGAAGCCGCCGTCCTTGACGCCCGCGTGGGCGGTCACGTCGGCGAATTTGCCGCCGCCGAGATTGTGGAAGAGGTGGTTGCCGTCGAGCGCGGTGACGTAAAGGTCGTCCTTGCCGTCGTTGTCGAAGTCGCCCACGGCGCAGCCAAGGCCGTACATCTCGATCGCCAGGCCGGAGCCGCGGGTGACGTCGGTGAAGGTGCCGTCACCGTTGTTACGGTAGAGGGCGGCGGTGGCGTGGGCGGTCTTGTGCTCCGGCCAGTCCATCGAGTTGACGAGGAAAAGATCCTGGAGGCCGTCGCCATTAAAGTCGAGGACGCAGACGCCGCTGCCCATGGTTTCGGGCAGGTACTTTTTTCCGAAGGCTCCGCTATGGTGGATGAAGTGGATACCGGCGGCGGTGGTGACGTCGGTGCCGGCTCGCCACGCGACACGGCTGGAGACGGTG
>CAXTWP010000406.1:0-1115 GCA_964247945.1 uncultured Acidobacteriaceae bacterium
CGGAGTGATCGGGGTGAGACGCGGGGGAGTCTTGCTCGTCATGTGCTGATGCGCAGCCTGATGCTGATCGGTCTGGGGCTGATGTTGAACGCGTTTCCTTCCTTCCGTTGGCACACACTGCATGTGTTTGGGGTGCTGCAGCGGATTGCAATCTGCTACTTGGCTGGCGGTCTATTCGTCCTCGGAACTTGCAGACGCCGCGCGTGGCTCGAAGTAAATGTGTGGGCTGTCGTTGTATGTATGCTGCTCGTGCTGTCGGCCGTCTGGGCGGCGGTGCGCTTTGTGCAGGTACCCGGATATGGGGCGTGGCGATTCGATCACAATGGCAATCTGGGAGCGGTGATCGACCGGACGCTCTTCGGCAATCGACATCTTTCGGACTGGGGCGGCCCGCGGCGGATGTGGGACGCGGATGGATTGCTCTCTTGCCTTACTTCGGTCCCAAATCTGCTGTTCGGCGTGTTGGCTGCCGTCTGGGTTTGTCGCGGTGGGTCCATTGCGAGGACAGTTTCCGGGATGCTACTGCTGGCTGGAGCACTGAGCGGGATGGCGCTCGCACTGAATCCCTATCTTCCGATTAATCGAAAGCTGTGGACGGTCAGCTTTACGCTTCTAAGCGGCGGGGTGAGTCTGGGCCTGTTTGCGGTGCTTTATTGGTGGCTTGATGGCTCGGCCGCGGGACTGAAAACGAATTGTCGAAAATGGTGGCTTACACCTGCGTTGGTGTATGGGTCGAATGCAATCCTGGGATTTGTGATCTATACATTGCTGCTCGCGTTGCAGGGGCTGTTCCGGCTGCCGGGTGCGCACGGCCCCGCCTATTGGCTGCCGGGCACGGCCTATGCGAGGCTGTGTGCGTGGATGGGTCCTTACAACGCATCTCTGTTGTATGGCCTGATGGCAGTTACGGTAGTTATGCTGTTACTATGGCCGTTTTATCAGAGAAGGATCTTTCTGAAGCTCTAGTAAGTAGTTGCGGCGGGTAAGGATTTAGATGTTCTTGTTTTCGCGGAGTCTGTTTGTCGTAGCTTTATTTGGCACTGTAACCTCCTCCATCTATTGCCTGATGGTCGTCGCGGCCGCCGTCCGGTTTGGCGCGCGGAAAAGCCGGGAGG
>CAXTWP010000406.1:1125-2787 GCA_964247945.1 uncultured Acidobacteriaceae bacterium
CGCTGAGCGTGTTGAAGCCTCTGCATGGCACCGAGCCGGGGATGCGGCGGAACCTGGAGACGTGCTTCGAGCAGGAGTATCCCGAGTTTGAGCTGCTCTTCTGCGCGCGGCATGAGACGGACGAGGGGTTGAAGCTGGCGCGGCAGGTGGGCGCGCGCTATCCGCATGTGGACGCGAAGTATGTAACCTGCGGCGAGCCGATGCCGAAGTTCCACAACGCCAAGGTGTACTCCCTGGCAAAGCTGGACTCCGTTGCAAGGCACGACCTCTACATCACCAGCGACGCTGATGTGCGCGTGACGCCGGACTACCTCCGCCGCATGGTTCAAACCCTTAAGGACTCGGGCGTGGGGCTGGCCTCGTGCGTGTACTTGGGGACGCCGACGGGGCGTTTCGCGGCGCAGCTCGACGCGGTGGGCAAGAGCGTCGAGATGACCTCGGGTGTGCTGGTGGCGGACATGCTGGAGGGTACGAAGTTTGCCCTGGGAGCGACCATGGCGGTGCGGCGCAAGTCGTTTCAGGATGTAGGCGGCTTCGGTGAACTGGGTCAGTTTTACGCAGACGACTTCGTACTGGGCAACCGGCTGGCCAAGCAAGGTACGGGCGTGCTGCTGGCGACGCACGTGATCCGGCTGATGGTGCAGGACTCGCCGCTTTGGCTATCCTTTCGCAACCAACTGCGCTGGATGCAGAGTACGCGGCGATCAAGGCCATGGGGCCACTTCGGTTCGGGCCTTACGTTTGCGATGCCGTTCGGCCTGCTCGGGCTGCTGTGGGGGTTGCTGAGCGGCAACGTGCTGATCGGGCTTGGCTGGCTCGGGCTTACGGTAGTTAACCGCTGGTTGCAGGCCGGAGCGATCCTGCGGGTGATGGGCGACCCCGACTGGCTGCGCGGCACGGCGATCTATCCCCTGCGCGACCTGCTGGGGAGCGTTCTTTGGCTGGGAAGCTATGGCGGCGACCGCTTCTACTATCGGGGCAAGATCTACAAGCTGAAAGACGGAGGGCAGGTCGAGGCGCTCGAGTAGGCATCAGCGATTGGTCAGGACGGTCTTTCCTCCAGTGGCCGCGAGTGTCTGGACGGAGCCGAAGGGGGACAGGTCGCGGATTCGGCCGGGGGCGTTGTAGGTCAGCAGGAAGATACGCTGGTGGCTAGTCCATAAGCTGCGGAGAGAGTCTTCCGTCTCGAAGATGCGCGGGGCATCAGGCCAGAACGATCCGTACCAAAGGCCGTTGACGCGGCCGTTCACCAGATGAACCTGTTGATGGGTGTAGAAGATCAACGACGAGCCGGAGGTCATTTCACCGTCAAGGACGATCAGGTCACCAGGCTGGCGGGTGTTTTCGATGGCGGCGGCAAGAGCCTTCGATCCTAGTACGGGGTAGAAGCGACACAAACCCTCGTGCGCCGCGGCAAGGACAACAACGATGGCGGCTGCCAGAGTCATGTTGGCTACAAAGGTTCGTCCTGCGCGCCGCAGCAGATAGCTCCCGGGACCGATGGCGAGCATGCCCACAGCCACTGCAGCCAGTGGAGCGCGGAAGAGACCCATTGCCTCGCCTGTAAGATCGAAGATGTGACCGAGCGAAAGGTTATAGAGATCGGGATTGCCGGCGAGCAGCGTTGCGAGCTCGGTGCCGCGGGCTGGGTGGGGCGCGGGT
>CAXTWP010000407.1:0-435 GCA_964247945.1 uncultured Acidobacteriaceae bacterium
GCGCGAAGGTGTCGATGGTGCCGATACGGATCGGAGGCGGAACGCGGTTGAAGATCTATGAGTGCATGGCCGCAGGGCTGCCGGTGGTGTCGACGGCTGTCGGAGCGGAGGGGCTGGCGTATACGTCGGGAAAGGAGATGCTGATCGCCGACAAGCCGGAGGAGTTTGCCACGGCTTGTGTGCGGTTGCTGACGAATGAGGAGGAGCGGCGACAGATGGCGGCGGAGGCGTTGGCGCTGGTGAAGGGACGGTTCTCCTGGGCGGCGGTGACGGAGGAGTTTGAGGCGACGTTGGAGGAGAGCCGGGTGCGCGCTTGAAAGTGCCGAAGAATGCGCATCTTTGGCTGCCGGGATACTTGCGCGACCGTGCGCGGCGGCTGGTTGCGCCGGTGCGTCCGAAGCGGCTCTGGGTGGCCCTGACCGACCACTACGAGCC
>CAXTWP010000407.1:445-2782 GCA_964247945.1 uncultured Acidobacteriaceae bacterium
CCGAGGGGCGGCGGCGTGTCGCTGGCGCAAGGGACGGCGCGGGTGGCGGCTTGGCAGCGGCGATGGCCGGAGATCGCCGCGGCGGCCTCGAAAGATGCCGAGGGGCAAACGCCCTGCTTTACGTTCTTCTATCCGCAGGAGGAGTATGAATCGAGCCTGCTCACCTCGCTGGCGGATTTGACGCGGCTGGGGAGCGCGGACGTGGAGGTGCATCTCCACCACTTCAACGACAATGCCGCAAGCTTTGCGGCTAAACTGCGGGAGTTTACCGCGCGGCTGCACGGCGACCATGGATTGCTGCATGAGCATCGTGGACGGCTGGTGTTTGGGTTTATCCACGGCAACTGGGCGCTCGACAACTCGCACCCCACCGGCCATGGCTGCGGCGTGACGGGCGAGCTGCAGATTCTTCGCGACCTGGGCTGCTACGCCGACTTCACCATGCCGTCCATGCCGTCGCCCACGCAGGGGCGGATCGTGAACCAGGTGTATTGGACGACGGGTGACCCGGCACGGCCGCGGGGATTTGACCAGGGCGTCGAGGCCACGGTAGGCGGCGGGCGACGGGGCGATCTGCTGATGATTACCGGACCGGCGGGGCTGCGCTTTCGCGGGCGGCTGCTGCCGCGGCTAGAGATGGGCGAAGTGGCTGTGTACGATCCTCCGACGCCCTATAGGGTGCAGCGATGGTTGGATCTTGCTCCGCGCATCGGGGAAGACATCTTCCTGAAGCTGTATGGGCACACCGCGCGCGAGGATAACGCCGGGGCGCTGCTGGGAGCGGCACCCGGGCAAGGAACGCTGGCACCGATGTTCGAGTGGATCGCGGCGGCGGCACGGGAGCGGGGGCTGGAGCTGCACTGGGCCAGTGCGTACCGGATGTTCGGGGCGGTTGAGCGTCTGGTTGAACAGAAGACGGGAGCGGCGAACTGATGCGCTTGGCGGTGCTGACGCAATACTTTCCCAACTCCGTTCAGCCTTGGGCGGGGCACTCGGCGTACCAGACGCTGCGGATACTGGCGGCTATGTGCGAGCTGCGGGTCTTTTATCCGGAGGCGGCCTATCCGGCGTTCCTGCGACCGAAGACGCATGTGGGAGCGCTGGATCGGGCGTGGCAGCCGCCGGACGTAGCGGTCGAGTATATTCCGTATCCGACGCTCCCCATCGTTGCACGGCCCTGGAACGGGTTTACGATGGCCCGGGCGGTGCTGCCGGCGATGCGGGCGTTTGCCCCGGAGGTGGTGCTGAACTACGTCGTATACCCGGACGGTTACGCCGCGATGCGAGTAGGTGCCAAGCTGGGGGTTCCCGTAGCGTTGACGGCTATCGGCTCGGATCTGAACCGGATCAGCGGGCGGCTGACGGGTATATTCACTCGGCGAGCTCTTCGACGAGCCAACGCGGTGATGACCGTAAGCCGCGATCTGGCCAAGACCGCGGTGCGGCTGGGTGCCGATGCAGGGTATACGCGGGCGGTTCTGAATGGGTGCGACACGGAGGTGTTTCATCCGCGCGATCGCGCTGCGGCACGGCTCACGCTGCGAGAGCCCATGAAAGCGAACATCGCCCTGTATGTGGGGCGGCTGGATGTGCGGAAAGGGCTGCTGGAGTTGATTGAGTCGGCGGCTGCGGTGCGCCGCGAAGTTGCCGGGCTCGAAGTCTACCTGGTGGGCGATGGACCGGATAGGCCTTTGCTGGAGGAGGCGATCGGACGGCATCGGGCTGCTGAATTCGTTACGCTGGTGCGCTCCTGTCCGACGGAGCAGGTGGCGCTGTGGATGGCGGCGGCCGACCTGGTGACGCTGCCCAGCTATGCCGAAGGCTGTCCGAACGTGGTGATTGAGGCGCTGGCCTCGGGGCGGCCAGTCGTCGCAACACGGGTCGGCGGGATTCCCGAACTGCTGGACGAGACGAGCGGGCGGCTGGTTCCAGCGAAGGACGTGGAGGCGCTGGTTGGAGCTTTAGGAGAGGTGCTGGCGACGGAGTGGGAGGCGGAGGCGATTGCGTCGCGGCACAGCCGGGGTTGGGCGGCTGTGGCGCATGAGGTGTACGAAGTGTTGGAGCGAGTATTGGCAGGGCGGGCGGCTGGGTTGTGATTCGTGTTGGCAGCAGCAAACTCCCTTGTGGATGACAAACAAGAGGAGCAAGGACAAGAGCAGAGACGAAGCAACGGTGGAGCGGACTTCCTTATCGGGGGGCGGCTTGCTGATTAGGGACGGGAGTGCGGATCGGCGGGTTTGGGCGAGGCGAGGGTGGTGAGGTTCAAGGGTATGCTGAGGGGATGAGTGGCAAGGCGGCATCGGCGGCGGGGAAGATCCTGCATAACTCGTTCTGGTA
>CAXTWP010000408.1:0-2777 GCA_964247945.1 uncultured Acidobacteriaceae bacterium
ACGATGGGAGCCCTGATCGCACTTGCAGCGTGTTGACTGCTGCGCTATGCGGTTCGAAGACCGCCCAACTTACACGAACGAAGGTAACTACAAATTCGCGCAAGGATCCGACTGGATACTAAGTTGTTGCTTCCGTATGAGGGAGGAGTAGCGCGGAGTTCGGGTTCGGGCGGTTGGCCTTCGGAATGTCCTTCGTGCCTCGGCTGGAGACAAAGATAAAGATGCTGACGATGATGACGATGATCGCGGCGACGATGGCGGCCATGTAGACCTTGGTGTTCAATCCCTGATCAGCGCGG
Source organism: uncultured Acidobacteriaceae bacterium (assembly GCA_964247945.1). GTDB lineage: Bacteria > Acidobacteriota > Terriglobia > Terriglobales > Acidobacteriaceae > Edaphobacter. Next base: position 300 of record CAXTWP010000408.1, read on the forward strand.
TTGTGGTCTTTATGCTGAGGCGACATGAGACCTGAGATGTGGGGAACGCAGGTGGAGTTAGCCGGGCTAGGCCGGGGACCATTGCTCGTCGGCGGAGGGGCCGTAGAGAGCGGGCACGGGGATGTCGTTGAGCCGAAGATAGACGCCGAGCTGCGCAGTGTGGTGGACCATGTGATTTAAGAACATATAGCGGAAGGCGAGCAGACGGGTGTCGTTGAAGATGACCTGCTCACCAAAGGTGAAAGGCCAGAGTTGGAGAAGGTGCTCATCGGACGCACCGGCGAGCGCTGCGCGGCACTCGGTCGAGGTTTTTTCAAGCAGGGCAACGGTAGCGGCGCGACTTACGAAGACGAGTGGGATTCGCCGGCGGGTGGAGGTGGCCATATCCATGCCGGCGTCCTCCATGATGTAAACGCCGAAGATGGGGATGGAGGCGCAGTGCATGGCGAGTTTGCCGAGCGGCATGGACTTATCGTGGCATTTGAAATCAGAACGATCTTCGGGAACGCGCTCGAGGGAGCGGCGGGTGTTGGCGATCTCGAGGTCAAAGTCGGCGAGGAGGATGTCGGCTATGGTCATGATGCTCCTAGATGGTGAGAGACGCGAATTGCCAGTGGAATGCCAAACAGAAGAGCGAAGACAGACCTGGGGTCAAAGTTATAGCCCGGTGATGTTGTAGCCGCAATCGACGAATGTGATCTCGCCGGTGATGCCGCCGGCGAGGTCGGAGGCGAGGAAGAGGGCGGTATTGCCGACTTCCTCCTGCTGGACGTTGCGGTGCAGGGGGGAGCGCTGCTCGACGGCTGTAAGCATCTTCTGGAGGTCGCCGATGCCGCGCGCCGCGAGCGTCTTGATGGGACCGGCGGAGATGGCGTTGACGCGGATCTTCCTGGGGCCGAGCGAGGCGGCGAGGTAGCGCACCGTGGCTTCAAGCGCGGCTTTGGCGACGCCCATCACGTTGTAGTTGGGGAAGACCTTGGTGGAGCCGTAATAGGTGAGGGTAAGGACGCTGCCGCCTAAGGTCATAATGTAGGCCGCGCCCCGTGCGAGTGCGACGAGCGAATAGGCGCTAATGTCGTGCGCTATGCGGAAGTCCTCGCGCGTGGTCAGCAGGAAATCGTTGTGGATGGCGGCGGCCGGTGCGAAGGCAACGGAGTGGACAAGGATATCGAGCTTGCCATAGGCGGTCTTCAATTGTTCGAAGACGTTATCGATGTCGGTATCCAAGGAGCCATCACCCTGAAAGGTTCTCGTGTTGGGGAGGTCGGCGGCGAGGGCTTCCGCGTCGTGGCGGAGGCGCTCGCTCTGGTAACAGATGGCGAGGGCGGCACCGGCTTGTGAGAGCTTCTGGCAGATGGCCCAAGCGATGCTGCGTTTGTTGGCGAGGCCGAAGACGACGGCGACTTTGCCTTGAAGATCGATCATGGAGCGGACGTGTTCCTTTCGGTGCGCGTGCAAGGAGAAGCATATCAGGGGCGGCACCGACTACGGAGGGGATGGAATGCGGCTGTTCCCTATCGTGGTCGGCGGGGTGAGCAGGAGTTTGCGTAAAGGTGGTGAGCAGGCTTAAGGCGCGACGATCCAGTCGTACTGCTCGTCGGTGAGCGGAACAACGGAGAGGCGGAACTGCCGAAAGAGGATAGAGTCGTGGAACACGGCGGCGGCGCGGAGATCGGTGAGCGTCTTCTCGGCTTTAAGGCGTTGGACGGGCTTGATGCGGACCTTTGGGTTCTTGGGATCGGTTATGTCGACGGAGACGACTTTGGCGGTGCCGACAGCGGCCTTTCCAATGTTTGAGTGGTAGATGACGAGCTTCTCGCCCTTCTTCATACCGCGCAGGTACAGGAGGGCCTGGTTGTTGGTGATGCCGTCCCAAACGGTCACACCGTCGCGGACCAAGTCATCATACGAATATTTATCGGGTTCGGTCTTGAGCAGGAAGGGCATACGAGCAGAGTACAACGAGCTTGTATACCTACTGAGCGCGCGATTCGAGGATGGCGACGCGCTCGCTGAGGGCGCTGATGGCCTGAATTGTGTGCAGGTTTCCTGCGCCTTGACGTCGGTGAGCGCGGCCATGATCGCCTTAGATTGCGCGTCTATGATCCGATTTGTCCTCGAAGCGTTGGTCTATTTGCTTTTGCAAGCGGCAAAGCGCTGATCATTTCTTTCTGATCGCGGCGACGGTCGCTTTGAGTTCCCGGAGGTCAGGGGCGACCAGATCCTGGATCGCTTTCTGCGCGGTTTGGGCGATGTTTTCGGGCATGTCTTTTCTCTCAACCATAGTACAAAGTCGACTCAGCCGCCTAGGTCGAGCAGATGAACTTTGGACAACGGCCCGCCAAAGAAGCGACTGCCGAGCTGCTGAAACTTCTCGAGGGAGTCAGGGGCGTAGAAGCAGGGAGGAGGGAGGACGGAAGAGGGTAGAGGGAGCTGCGGTGGGAGGAGGGCGGCTGCGGCGTGGGCTGCGGCCTGGGC
>CAXTWP010000409.1:0-2767 GCA_964247945.1 uncultured Acidobacteriaceae bacterium
GTTGTTGTCCTCGAACTGGAATGCGGCTGAGGGGTCCCGGGGGGTGATGAGGGAGTGGTTGAGAGCTTCGAGGGGGGGATCGGACTAGCGGCGGAAGTTGGGTTCGTCCATTTCGGTGCTCATGGGGTAAGTGTAACGGACGGATCTAGCAAAAAAAGAGCAAGGCGGAGCCTGTTGCAGGCTCCGCCCTCTATTCATGATGGACTTAGAAGTCGTAACGGAGGGCGAACTGTCCGGTGCGATTCCCCGCGTTCTCCGCCGTGGTGGCGGCGGTAAGTGCGCCAAAGCCGGAGTTGTCGATCTGGGTGGCCGGCGGAGCAAAGTTGGTATGGTTCAAGACGTTGGTGAAGGTTCCCTCGAAGCGGATGCGTGTGCCCTCCGTGATCGTAAAGACCTTTGCCAAGCCAAGGCCGACCGTCTTGGTGCCTGGACCTTCCAGGATACCGACGCCCGCGCTGCCGAAACGACCCGCGTTCAACGGGGTTGGAGTGAAGGCTGCCAGGTTGAAGTATTGCTGCCGCGAACGCCCTTTGGCAAAGTCATTAGACACGACATCGGGTCGGGCGAAAGCACCGCGGCCAGCCACGCCTGTGTTGGATTGATCGAGCACCGTGCTGATGCTTGGGGTGAGCCAGGGGCCCGACTCCAGCACCGTAATGGTGTTCAGGTCGAAGCCGCCGAAGAGCTTCTCCATCACGCCGCCGCCACGCATGAACTTGCGTCCCTGGCCGAAGGGTAGCTGTGCGATGCCGGTAAGCAGGAAGCGATTACGGCGCGTGCCTTCGACGTTGCCGTAGTCGCTCTTTGTGTTGAAGCGGTCGGCGATTGGGATGCCGTAGTTGACCTCCCCGGCGTAGCTGCTGGGGTTGTCGCCTTGATTGTCGGCCTCGCTCTTGGCCAGCGTGTAGTTAGCGTTGAGGTAGAAGCCTCGGGACATATGATGGGACCCCTCCACCTCAAGCGCCTTGTAATTGGCGACACCGTGATTGAACGTCGTGTAGAGCGTATTCCAGTTCTGGTAGGGCGCGCGTGAATCGACATAAACACCGGCGGTTGCGCCGGTATTATAAGGCGTGGTGCTGGCGTGGATCTGGTTCAGGTCCTCCGTTATGTTGAGGCGGTAGGTGTGCATGCCGACAAGGCTGACACGGAGGGTGTCGCTGGCGGATAGCTGCCGTTCAACCGTGACACTATATTGATTGGACTGGGGATCGCGGAAGTGCGGATCGACGCCCTGATCAAGCCCGCCGCCGCCATACTGCGGCCCGCCGATTGTCGGCGGAGCGGTGGCCGGAAACTGGACGCCGTAATAGGTGTGCAGGGTCGAGGTTGGGTTTCCGCTGTTGTTGAAGGAGAGCGGGCCGAGGTTGGTCATGGTGTAGAGGCCGAACCCGCCGCGCAGTACGGTCTTCGTGTCGTTGAAGGGCCGGTAGGCGAAGGCAAAGCGCGGCTGGATGTTGCCCTTATAGGTCTGGCGAAGGCCTTGCGGCAGGCCGTCCTGGGTGGCCGTGACGTACTTCGTGCAGGGAAGGCCAATCTGGTTTAGGTTGCAAGCATTAAACGATTGCTGAAAGGCGAGGTTCGAACCCTGGATATTCTGCTGCTGCAGATAGGCGGCCAGATTGTCCGGGACGACAATTGAGTTGGTGTACTGGTCGAAGTTGGCGAGGTTGCCGCCGTCCTCGCTGAAGGCCGGAAGGATCTGATAGCGTAGACCGTAGCTGAGAGTCAGCTTCTTCGTAACCTGATACTCATCTTGAAGAAAGAAACTGTACTGGGTTGCCTGGCCGCCGACGTCGGGGCTGGAGACGGCAAAGGCCGCGGTGGTGGGCCGTCCCTCGAGAAAGTCGCCGAACGCGTTTCCTGTGTAGGTAGGCTGAAAGATAAAGTCGCCGAAGTCGTCGGAGGCAAACTGGGGCGCAAAGCTTTCGAGGTCGAAGTAGCGGACGCGGCGGATATCGATGCCGCCCTTGAGGGTGTGCCGGCCGAGGGTGTAGGTCAGGTTGTCGCTGAACTGCGTGGTCTTCGACTGCGTAATACCGGTCTTGTCCCGCCCGATCGGCGTAAAGTTGGTACCCGCGCTGAAGTTGAAGGTGGGGAAGGCGTCGGTGGTGGGGTGCTGGCTGATGTCGACGCCGGTAAGGCCGAGTTGCTGAAGCGCCGCGGCGCCCTGGATGGCGAAGCTGGTGCCGGTAAGGACATTGGTAAATCCGTAGCGGAATTCATTCAGCAGCCGCGGAGTAACGGTGTAGGTGTAGGAGACCAGCAGGCTGCGGTTGTGGACGCTCACCAGGTCGTTGGGAAGAAAAGGATTGGCCGTCTCCGAGGTGATGTTCTTGCGGCTGAAACGCGCATAGACAGATTGCTTGGAGTTGACCGTCTGATCGATGCGAAGGTCCGCGCCATCCGTACGGGCTGGAGTGGGCTGAAAGTTAATGTAGTTCACGCCGCCACTGCCGATGCCGCCACCGGCCGTGTTGGGCAGAGGGTAGTAGGTCAGCAGAGCGGCGGCTGTCGCGTTGATCGGCGCACCCGAAAGGTTGGGTCCGCCGATGTCAGTAAGGTCGCCTGTGCGGTCTGCTGCGGTCGGAACAAGAAACTGCTGATTGGTCGAAAGCGTACGGCGATTGCCCTCGTAGTCGGCGAAGAAGAACGTATGATCATGCCCGTTGTAGAGACGCGGAATGCTGACTGGGCCCGACAGAGAGCCGCCGAAGGTGTTGTAGTTCTTGGGTGCCTTGCCGCTGAATCCGTACGGGCTGGCGTC
>CAXTWP010000410.1:0-2767 GCA_964247945.1 uncultured Acidobacteriaceae bacterium
TCGCCACGGCATCGACCTTGCGATCGAGCGCTTCGACCGCGGCCCAGAACTGCTTCCGGCTCTCCGGCCGGGCAAGGTCGGCCTGTACCGGTGTGACGCTGACGCCCAGAGCTTTCAGTTTATTGGCGGCCTCCGACAGGCCACTGTCTTCGGCGTCGATCACGAGATCGTAGCCATTTTCGGCGAAGACCTTCGCCAGGTTGTACCCAATCCCGCTTGAAGCGCCCGTTACCACTGCTAACTTGTCTGCCATCACAAATCCTCTCGCTCCAGCCATGCGGCTGCGAGCCACCGTTCAGAGGTGCGGACGGACGCGCGATCCGCAGTTGTGGGACCAGGCGCGTCCTGAGCTTGCGTGTGATTCCGTGCGCGAAAACTTACTCGAACTCCCGACCGGCGCCGAGTGCCAGCAGGCAGGGCGCAAGCGCGAGAGAGGTGAACAAGACAACGACCAGGAGGTGATGCAAGAGGCTCCCGCGGCGTAGCAGTTGGCTACCTGTTCAGCATGATGGAAGGGAAGCTTTGCGGGTAGCCCCCAAAGGTGGGGGGTGCGCGTACAGAAGTGCTATGCGGGTTTGCTTCGCAGCTTGGCTGGCCTTATTCGCTGTGCGAGTACAGGGGCTCTCTCCACTCCGGCTGCGCCTCCGGTCGAGGGGACAACGAGGGAGGGCTGCTGGCGCGTCTGCTGTGATCTTTGGTGCCAAAGAAAGGACTCGAACCTACACGCTGCTTGCGCGTCTGTTCGTATGTTTGGTGCCGAAGAAAGGACTCGAACCTTCACACCCTTGCGAGTACATGGACCTGAACCATGCGCGTCTGCCAATTCCGCCACTACGGCAATCTCACTACTCCGCGCCCATGCGGAAGCGCGATCTTGAACGTTCAGTCTTACAAACCCTTGAGGTGCTGTCAATTTGCGCGGTCGCAGGCTTACACTTTGAGATGTTCGCATAGCCATGGAAAGGAATGTTGTCCGTAATGTCTGATTCTTCACAACCGATGCCTGGCTCCGCCGACGGCTCCGAAAAGATCCCCGAAGCCCTGGCGATCGAGGTGCGCAGACTGGCGCACGACCTTAGCAATGCGCTGGAGATCATCGTCCAGACGAGCTATCTGCTAAGCACCGTCGAGCTGAAAGAACCCGCTTCCGATTGGCTCCAAATGCTGGAGGGCGGTGTGCAGAAGTCGCTCGAAATCAATCTGGCGTTGCGAAACTATATCCGGGCCCATACTTAGATTAAGCAGCGGATGATCCGGCTTTTTTGCGGGAGACAGTTTTCCTGGCCGCGGTTTTCTTGGCGGTTTCCTTCTTGGCTGCGGACTTCACAGGTTCGCGCGAAGCGTCTTTCACTAGGGTCTGCTTGGCGTCATGCGATTTTAGAAGTTGCTCGATCTGCTGGAGCAGCACCTTGATTTGCATCGGCTTGACGAGCATATTGTCGGCACCCATTTGCTGCCAGTCTTCCTCAGCGACAGGAAACGCGGTAAGAAGGGCGATGGCGGGGTGGAAGGGTGCCGACCGCGCGGCACGGATGACCTCCTTGCCGGCCTGGTCGCTTTCCATGCGCATGTCGGTGATCACCATGGCGTACTCGCTTTTTTTGAGCTTGAGTTTGGCCTCCTTTGCGGAGGCGGCGGTGTCTACTTGGAAGCCGCTGATCTCAAGGACAGCCTTAAGGGTAAGCAGAATGGCGACTTCGTCATCCACCAAGAGAATCTTGCGTTTTGTCGCCAACGTTTCCTCCGGCAAACAGGATCGATTTGGATGCCGTTTCCATCTTGCCTTGCTTGGGGTGCGGTGTCCACTCTAGCATGTGCGGCCTGCATAAGCAGGCACCGTCATCTTAATCCGAAGTAAGGTGATGGTACACTTATCGTTACGGGAGGGTCTCGAACGGAGGCTCGCCACAAACTCAACTCATGCATGGCGCGGCTGATAGCGCGCTGTGGAGGCTACCTATTCCGCCGATCGATAAACGCGCCGCTAAATCCTTTATCCGCACCAATGAACGCATTCGCGCCCGCGAGGTTCGCGTTATCGACGAAAACGGCGAGCAGCTTGGCGTTATGCTGCCTTTTGAAGCCCTGAAGATCGCTCGGGAGCGCACTCTTGACCTGGTCGAGATCTCGCCCAACGCCGTTCCCCCGGTATGCAAAATTCAGGATTACGGCAAGTTCCTCTATGAGAAGGATAAATCTGAGCGGGCGGCGCGTAAAAAACAGAAGATCATCGTTATCAAAGAGGTCAAGTTCTCCGTCACGGTGGACGAACACGACTATCAGACCAAGAAGAACCAGGCGGTCCGTTTTCTGGGTGAGGGTGATAAAGTCAAGGCCTCGCTGCGCTTCAAGGGCCGTCAGATGGCGCATCGCGATCTCGGCTATAAGATCATCAATCGGCTAATCCTCGATATCGGCGACTCGGGACTGGTGGAGTTTATGCCGCGCATGGAAGGAACGACGCTCCATGCGATCATCGCGCCGGCTAAAAAGGCGGAGGTGCAACAGCCTCCCGCCGCGAAGAAACCCTCGGCGCCACGTCCTATGGAGCCCTCCTCTCCTTCTGTAGAAGCCTAATACCTCTGACAGATCATTCTCGAGTGAGACCGCAGGCGCTGCCTACCGCGGGTTACAGGCGCATTGCGTCTACCTGCTTGTTTCTACTTTGGTGACTTAGGTATACAGAGATGGACTTAGGTGTTACCCGTGCGTTATTAGTCTGTAACGTGTGTAGAAGTGCTTTGCAAACGCGGGCACGCATTGTATG
>CAXTWP010000411.1:0-2766 GCA_964247945.1 uncultured Acidobacteriaceae bacterium
AACAGCTTCTGCAAGCTCGAGCCGCTGGCCGCCCTGCTGGCGCGCAAGGCCGACGCGGTGGCGCTGGTGATTCGGCACGGCAAATCGAGCAAGCACGTTGTCCGCCGGGCACGCGACCTGCTGCTCCGGGCCGGGGCTCCTGTCACCGGCATCGTGCTGAACGCGGTCGATCTCAACCAGCCTGAATACTACGGCTATTACGGCTATTCGGGTTACTCTTACTCCAGCATCGACGCTGACAGCTGGGAGGCGCAGTCCGGCTCTGGCGGCGGTAAGAAGAGCAGGAGGAGCTAAACCATGACACGCACTTCGGCCATTGCCATTGCTCCGGCCCGCTTCATCTTCTTCCTGCTGCTGTGCAGCTTGACGGCTTGCGGCTATGCTCAGTTCAACGGACCTTCACTGGGTGCCGACACCCAGATACACGCAACGCTTACGCCGACCACCGACCCCGGCATCCTCTACCCGGCCCATCGTCCTCTGCTGATCGGCGTAGGCGACGAGCTGGCGGTCCATCTCTTCGGCGTGCCGGACTTCACCACATCCCCCGAGCGCGTTGGGCTGGACGGATCACTGCAGGTGCCACTGGTCGGCCCGGTGGCGGTACTCGGGCTTACGCTACGGCAGGGTGCGGTAGCGGTTGAGGAGAAGCTCAAGAACGCGGGGATGTACCGCGATCCGCAGGTCACGATGCAGTTGATCGATTCTCCGAGCCAGGTGGTGACCGTTACCGGCGAGATGCATGGCTTTATCCCGGTGATCGGGCACCGCACCTTGTTCAGTGTGCTCTCGGCGGCCGGGCAGTACCCCATCACCGGTTCGCACACGATCGTTATTGATCGTCCGGGGGTTCCGGACCCGATCGTGATCAATCTGGGCAGCGATCCCTCGCGCAGCGCTCAGGCTAACGTTCCGGTCTTTGCCGGAGACACAGTTGTCGTCCCTCGGACGGGCGTGGTGTATATGCTCGGTTCGTTCAAGAACCAGTCCGCGGTCCCTTTGCAGCAAAACTCGCCGTTGACCCTGATGCAGGCGGCAACGCTTGCGGGCGGCCCGTCGTTCGACGCCAAGTACAAGGATCTGCGCATCGTGCGGACCGTTGGCTTTGAACGCAAGGTGGTTAAACTGGACATGAAAGCGGTGCTCAACGGGAAGGCGGCGGACCCGGTGCTGCAAGCCGACGACATCGTCTATCTGCCGTCGGATCTGTTGAAGGCGTCGCTCACCAACGGCGGGTTTGCCGCGATCAACAGCGTGGCATCGCTGCTGCTGATTGCCTTCCAGAACAGCAACTTCTAGCGGCGATTTGTGACTTCGCCCGCATGTAAAGGACCTGATCGCCGGCGTATCCTGCACGTGGTCAGCTTCATCGACCCGGCGGCCGGCGGCGTGACCGAGGCGATCCGGTCCTTGATCGAGTACAGCCCGCCGGAGTACCAGCATGAGGTGGTCTCGGTCGACGCGCCGGGCTCGCCCTTTCTGACCGGACTGCCCTTCCGTGTCCATGCGTTGGGGCCGTATGGGCCGCTGGAGTACAGCCCGCGTCTGCTGCCCTGGCTCCGCGCTCACCGCGACCGCTTCGATGGCGTCTTCGTACATGGGCTGTGGGTGTATTGCGGGTACGCCGCGTGGCGCGCGTTTGCGGGGCGTGTGCCTTATGCGGTTTTTCCGCATGGGATGCTCGACCCTTACTTTAAGCGCGCCTTTCCCCGGAAGCACCTGAAGAAGTGGGTCTTCTGGCTTGCCGCGCAGTACCGTGTGCTTCGCGACGCCGAGAAGGTACTCTTTACCTGCGGTGCCGAGGAGCGGCTGGCGCGGGAGAGCTTTTCCCTCCATCGCTGGAACCCGTACGTGGTGGCTTTCGGGGCGGTGGGGCCGGAGGGCGATTTCGAGGCGCAGCGGCAAGCATTTGTCCAGGCCTTTCCGGAGCTTGAAGGGAGGCGTTTTCTGCTCTTTCTAGGCCGGATCCACCGCAAAAAGGGGTGCGATCTCCTGATCGATGCCTTTGCTCATGTGGCGTCGCGCGATAGGGGGCTTGAGCTTGTGATGGCGGGGCCGGATCAGCAAGGCTGGCGTGCGGCGCTGACGGAGAAAGCAGCCGCCGGTGGTGTCGCGGACCGCGTTCACTGGGTGGGGATGCTCCAGGGGGAGCTGAAGTGGGGTGCTTTCTTTGCCGCCGAGGCGTTTATCCTGCCCTCGCATCAGGAGAACTTCGGCATCGCGGTCGCGGAGGCGCTGGCGTGCGGACGGCCGGTGCTGGTGTCGGATAAGGTGAACATCGCGCCGGACATCGCCGCGGACGGTGCGGGGTTGATGGAGGCAGATACGGCCGGGGGCACGCTGCGGCTGCTGGAGCGGTGGTTGGGTCTGGGAGTCACCGAACGTGAGGCGATGGGCGTGCAGGCGCGTCGGACTTTTTTTGCGCGGTACGATATGCGCGCGAACGCCGAGGCCATCGTTCGGGTGTTTGAAGGGGTACAGTAGGGGAAGCCGCCATGCCGAAGCAGGCCCACTACAACGCAAGTGAACATATCTCACCGGAGACGGCCGCCGACCCGTATCTGCGACCGGCGTTCTCGACGGGCAACAAGCTCCGGCGGCTGGTCTGGAATGTCTGCTGGGCGGTGTTGTACAGGCTATCGCCGCGGCCGCTGCATGGGTGGCGGGCGTTGCTGCTGCGGTCGTTCGGGGCGACGCTCGGGGCGAACTGCCACTTCTATCCGAACTCCAAGGTGTGGGCGCCGTGGAACCTGTACTGCGAGGATC
>CAXTWP010000412.1:0-2746 GCA_964247945.1 uncultured Acidobacteriaceae bacterium
GCGGGCTACCGAAGTTCCGCCAGCATGGGTTTGGATTTACGGCCTATGTGGAAGTCTGGGCTCTCTATGCCGAACAGCTGGGCAAAGAGGTCGGCTTCTACCAGGACCCGGTTTCGGATTATGGGCGGCTGAACTCGGAACTGTTCCGGGCGGTGCGACTGGTAGTCGATACCGGCATTCACGATCAGGGGTGGACACGGCAGCAGGTAATCGACTACATGCATACCAACGACGTGAACGATGCGCTGGCGCAGACGGAGACCGACCGGTATATCGCATGGCCGGGGCAGGCGCTGGGATACAAGATGGGTCAACTGAAGATCCGCGAGCTGCGGGAGCGGGCCAAGGCCCAGCTTGGGCCCCGGTTCGACATCAAGGCATTTCATGATGAGGTGCTCGATGGCGGAGCGCTGCCGCTGGACCTGCTCGACGCGCGGGTCACACGGTGGATGGCGGGGCAGATGCCTGCGAATGCGGCGGTTTCGTCACACGAAGCTCGGTAGTGGGAGCACGAAATAGCAAGGCTCGTCCCGGCGATAATAGGACTGGGACGGTTTTTGCCTTGAAGAGCTGGGTTGAGATTTCGGCAGACAAGCTGGCGGCCAATTTCGCGGCCGTGCGCACTGCTGCGCCCGGCTTTGAAGTGTTGGCGGTCATCAAAGCCGACGCGTATGGGCATGGCGCCGAGCACTGCGCTTTGGCGCTGGTGGCGGCGGGTGCGCAGTGGTTCGGTGTGACCGACCTTGAGGAAGGCCAGCGGGTTCGGCAGGTGTTGCGCGAGTCGGGCTGGACGGCGCCGACCGGCACGTCATGGTGATGAGCGGATTCGAGCCGGAGGACGCCCCCGAGCTGGTGCGGACGGGGCTGACACCGGTGGTCTGGACCGCGCAGCACGTGCTCGCGTTGCAGCAGGCGGCGATGGAGGCGGGTGAGCGTGTGGCCGTACATCTGGAGATCGACACAGGCATGGCTCGGCAGGGTGTGTCACCCGGACCGGCATTGGGGACCGTGCTCGACCGCCTGAGGAGGCGGGTCTGTTACCGGAGTGGGTGCATTTCGGCAACAGTTCGTCGGTGGAAGAAGGTTCGACGCTGAGCTGGCTGTCGAACCTCGAAAATCGCGAGATGATGCAGCGCATGGTTCGTCCCGGGCTCGCGCTGTACGGCTATGTTCTTCCGCTCGAGGACGATGCGGGACCGGGAGGAAGCTTGCGATCGTCCCTGCAGCCGGTCGGGACGTGGAAGACGCGGGTCATCGGCACCCGCGAGATCGGCGAGGGCGACACGGTGGGCTACGGTGCCACATTTGTGGCAGAACGGCTCATGCGCCTGGCGTTGCTGCCGATAGGGTACGCGGATGGGTTTCGGCGCGAGGCGTCGAGCGGTGTGGGGGACGGCTGGGTGATGATCGCGGGGCGGCGAGCTCCGGTCGTCGGGCGCGTCTCCATGAACCTGACGGTGGTCGACGTGACGGAGCACAGCAGCGTGCAGGTGGGTGACGAGGTCGTGCTGCTGGGAGACGGTGTCTCCGCAGAGGACCACGCGCAGTGGTGCGGCACCATACCGTACGAGGTTCTGTGCGGCATGCGCGGGCATCGGCGGCTCGTCTAAGCGGACGGTAGACTGAAGCGATGGTTTCCGGGCTGTATGCACGGTGGATGTATGCGTGGGAGACCGCGCTGACGACGCGCGATGAGAACCGCATCGAACGTCCGCTGGAGTGGGGCTTCGATCACCTTGGCGAGGTCTCTCCTTTTGGAGAGATTGCCGGGCCGGAAGGTGCACGGCGGGTGGCGCGCGCGGAGGCCACGCCGTTGGAGGCGATGGCGGCGCTAAACGAAGCGCTCATCGCCGAAGCGGACACCTTCTTCGGCTACAAGACGCCCACCGACTTTCGCCTGGAGGAACGGCATCCGGAGCTCCATCCGACCAACGTGCGGCCGGAGACGCTGGAGCAGGAGCGCGAGTGGCGGCGCAAGGCTGCGGCCGGCGAGCTGCGGCGAGCGCCCTTTCTGCGGTTTACCTCCGCCGTGCGGACGCCCTACCCCGAGAACGATCAGGTGAATGCGCGCTGGTACCGGGCGGCGCCGCGGTCGCAAGGGGAAGGGATCGCCGGGCCGAGGCAGGCCATGATCGGTTTGCCGCAATGGAACGCGGATGCGTTCTCGCACAATGCATTTGCGAGCATCTTTGAGCGGTTTGGCGTAAGCACGCTCCGGCTTTCGAAGCCGTACCACGACGTGCGCCGGCCGGCGGAACTCGAGCGCTCGGACTACGCCGTGAGCGCCAATGTGGGGCGCACAATCAACGCGGCGCGTCAGGCGGTGGCCGATATCCGATCCTGCTGCGACTGGCTCGAGGCGCAGGGGTACGAGCAGATCGGCGTGCTGGGCACGAGTTTAGGGAGTTGCTATGCCTTTCTGGCGGCGGCGATGGATCCGCGGCTGCAGGTATGTGCGTTCAACCACGCGTCCATGTCGTTCGGCGACGTGGTATGGGAGGGGCAAAGCACGCGACATGTGCAGGCGGCGCTGGCGCACGCCGGTTTGGATCAGGCGGATACGCGAAGGGTTTTTGCGTGCATCAGCCCTTCGCGCTTCATGGATCGCTACGCAGCGACGGCACGGCTTTGCGGACGCGAAACGCTGGTGGTGCACGCGACCTATGACCTGACGTTTCCGCTCCCTGGCTCCCTGGCTGTACTTAAGGGCATGGACGAGCATGGGATCCGGCGGGTGTCGAAGGTG
>CAXTWP010000413.1:0-2732 GCA_964247945.1 uncultured Acidobacteriaceae bacterium
GGAACGACTCTTCGCGCAGGCCTCCGGGAAATCCGGTGTAACGCCGATAGAGCTTCTGGCCGGACTTGAGGCCGGTGAGGACGATCTTTTCGGCGTTGACGATGATGACGTGGTCGCCCATATCGATATATGGGGTGTAGAGCACGTTATCCTTGCCGGCGAGGATACTGGCGGCGCGGGTGGCGAGACGGCCGAGGGTCTTCCCCGAGGCATCTACGACGAACCACTTTCGTTTGATGTCCTTGCCGCTGGGAATGGTGGTCGACATCTGCTTACTCCTTAGTTCTGCCGGCTTCGGTTATGCCCGGCGTGTTCCACGAAGAATGCTGTGCGGCTGCTGGACTACAGTGCGAGTGGAAGGAAGCACCCCACGCAAGATAACGTTGACCCCGACCAAGGCACAGGCGCTGAGACAACCCCCGACGCAGGGACCATCCGGCTGAAGGTGCGCAAGAAATTTGTGGAATGGGCGCTTCAGAGGCGGCCGGTGCAGCGGGCTACTCCCTGGTGAATCCACCACGAAATGTCTCGGCTTGCGGCGAAGGTGCGTAAACGCAACACGACATTGCACACGCGAGACTGCGCGAGATTCAAGAATAGCCGAAGCGCGAAGACGAGTCAACGGAGGAATGATGCGGCTTAGACTGTTGGGTATGACAATGGCGGCAATGGCCTGGTTCGCAATGCTTTTTGCGCCGACGGCGGAAGGGCAAGCGTCGCGGCAAAAGACTCCTGCAGCCTTTGTCGCTCCCACTGCTGCTCCAAGGGATAGTGCGTTCAAGGCGGTCGAGGCACGGATTGGGCGCGCTCTGTTTCTGCGGGGCTTTTATCCTGAGGACAACTTGTCATATGACTCCGGTGGACGAGTGCAAGGGATGCTCAAAACAGGGGAGTGGACGTTGTCGGCGATAGATGTCCAGAAAGCGGCGCGGAACGGGCCAAGGCAGATACTGTTGGAGGGCGTAAGAGTAGCGATTCGCTACAACCCGGACAGCCACCAGTTTGAGCGGCATCCGCAGAGTGACGAGAAGATGCGGATGACGCTGGCTGAACCGGCTGACGGGCGCGGAATGGAACGAGTCTTGGACGCGATCTTCGCGCAGGAATCGACCCGCGCCTGCAAAGCGAGATGCCATCGTACTGGCGGCACTACTTCAATCCCGCGCTGGAATGGCCGCCGGACTCGCTGATGGACCAGACGATCTATGCGACCCGAGGGCTGCCGAATCCAGCCAGGGACATGACGCCGCCGAGTCTCGCGCACAAAGTAGACCTGACGTTGACGCCGCTCTCCCAGAAAGACAAGGTGCGCGGAACGCTGCAACTGCGGCTGGTCGTCGATGTGGACGGCGTGCCGCAGAGGATCGCCGTGGCGCGGCCGCTGGCTTACGGGCTGGAAGAGCAGGCGGTGGAGGCGGTCGCGAAGTGGCGGTTTACACCGGCCATGCGCGAGGCAGGCCAGTGGCGGCGGCGCTGCTGCTGAACCTTGAGATCGAGTTCATGGTTCCTCCGCGAGAGGTGAGTTTGAGGGTGCGGTGACGGCCTGCCGGAGTGCTTCAAGGAGCAGCCAGATGTATCCGGCGAGCAACAAAAGTTGGAGCACGAGAAACAGGAAGGCGATAGGGTTGCCGCTCTGCAGCGCCGTGTGGAAGCCGGCGGAAGGAAACATGCCGAGCATGGTGGCCCAGACGCTGTGCTCGGTGACCGCGATGAAGCTGAAAAACGCGAAAAGGATGATCCGGGGAAGGCTGAGCCTGCCGTTTCTGACGGAAGGCGGGAGCAGGCAGATCGGGAAGAGGCTGAGCATGAGGTAGGGCGGCCAGGACTTCTTAGCGAGCAGCACGAGCGTGAGCGTCAAGGCGCAGGAACCGAAAGCAATGACGCGCACCCGGACTTGGAACGTCGCATGGAACCCCGCTCGGGCGATGCAGGCCGCAATACCGGCCAGGACGAAGAGCAGGACCAAGTCCGAGAGGCGGCTCGGTATGGTTGCACCGGAGACCGACTCCAGCAGATAGGGCAGGTTACCGGCCGATCGCAGTTCGCCTTCAGCGGTAAGCGGCTGGAGGATGGGAGCGCGAAGCAGGCGAAAGCCTCCGTAGACGACGACCAGAACGATACCGGCGCCCGTGGCCCAGCGCCAGCGGCGAGGAGCGGCAAGAAAGTATGCGGGAAAGTAGAGCAAAGGAAGGAACTTGACGAGGACAGCGCTCGCGCCTAGGACCGCGCCGGAGAGCAGGGTGCGATGACGCAGTATCAGCAGGAGAGACAAACTCATGAGCAGCGCGATCAGCACGTTGTCCTGGCCGTCAACGGCCACGAACTGCAGGCTGATGGGGCTGGCAACGTAGAGCAGCGCGGCGGCTCGGATGTTTGGTTCATTGAGGAAGGTACGACCGACACGCATCCACGACGGCAGCGTGACGAGTTCCACCAGGACCGAGAAGAGCATGATCGAGAGCGGTGTACTCCACAGTCGAACGAAGATCGCGTCAAGATACGGGTGAAGCGGAGCGTAGCTGGACCCGAAATCGCGGTAGGGCACATGGCGACCGATGACCTGGAGCGCCTGGGGGAAGTAGAAGCCTTGGATATCGCCCCGCGGTTCGACGCGCAGGATGATGAAAATGAGGATGAAGAGACCTAGTCGGCTAAGGACGAGGGCACCGAAGACGAGGCGGTCGAAGCGGCGTCTCGGAAGAGCTTGGAGTGTCGTGGACACGGTGAGCGCC
>CAXTWP010000414.1:0-2712 GCA_964247945.1 uncultured Acidobacteriaceae bacterium
GAGTGGTGGTTCGCCGAGACGCCCAGGATGACGTCGTTCGAGGTCAGGTTGATCTCGACCATGACGTGCCGGTCCGTCATCTCCCGCAGCAGCGCGTGGGGGTCGTCCTCCTGCATCACGTCGACGCCGTGGCCGATGCGTTGGGCGTGGCCGAGGTCGACGGCTTCGCGGATGTGGAAGCGCAAGCCTTCCGGCGGCACCATGCCCGGCGCAAGTTCGCCCGCGTGGAGCGAGATGTGTACGTGCGGATACACGCCGTGCAGGTAGTCGAGCATCAGCATCTGCCGGTGATACTCCGCCATGGCAAGCCGCGCGTCCTCCGGCTGGACGAAGTTGATGCCGACCACGTCGGAGTCGACCGAGGCAAGCTCGAAGTAGAGCAGCGTCTGGGCGAAGACCTGCTCCGGCAGATTGGCTCGAAGGACCTGGCCGAGGAAGCGTATCTGGACCGAACAGGCTGCCGTGGCGGCTGGGGTGCCGCAGCTTTCGATCCGATTGCGCGCGGCGAGAGCGGCGGCGAACTCGTCCTTGTCGCGGGCGATGTTTTCGCGGAAGGCTGCGGCGGCGAGCAGCTTCGACCGCAGGGTGGCGAGCGCGTCCGCGTTGATGGCGGCGGGCCAGCCAAGCTCCTTGCCGACGGTTGCCGCGGCAGTGAATGAGGGAGTCTCCATGATCTCGAGATACTGCTCGTTCTGGGCAGCGGCGCGTGTGGCCACCTCATCCAGCCACTCGCCGGTGTGGCCTTTGAGGCCGCCGAAGCGATCGAAGGTGGCGAAGAACTGGTCATGGCCGGTGGTGCCGGGCGTCGGCACGAAGCCGCGCATGGAGAACGAGTCGACCAGGGCGTCATAGAGCTTCTGGCCGGTCAGCAGGGCGGCCGCGGGCAGCTGTCCTTGCGCGCATGGGGCCGGACCGCCGGTATGCCGGTCGAGCGAGAGTGCGGCGGGATCGATGCAGGCCTTGTCCGCGACCGCGTCCGCGAGAAAGGTCTCCGCGTAGACGGCGCCGGAGAGATGCATGTGCAGGTCCGCGCCCTTGGGCATACGGGCGAGAAAGGCGTGAAGTTCCAGCGGGTTCGACCGGGCCGCGTCAAAGGCGTGAATCGCCTTCTGCGTCTCGCCGTGGGGGTGCGCCATGACGTTTGCCTGAGCCCAGGCAGCCGAAGTTGAGCAGAAAACAGCAGCGGTACAACTGACGAGAGAGACACAGCGAAGCGTTCGTTGGAGCATGGAGTCCTTGCGGTGCGGCAGAGCAGCGTTCCGGTCCCGATGAAGATCAGCATAGCGCGAGTTTGGCGGAAACACGTCGGGTTGCTATACTCTGATGACGCCGAGCGGCCGGCGCTTCGCTGGGGCCGGCTTCTCCCAAAGAGTCGGCGGGACTAGTGTAGAAGCAGGCGCGCAGGGACGTTCTTGGCTGTCCCGGCGCAGTGAACAGAAGCCAAGGCCAGATAGCTCAGTGGTAGAGCGCGGCCCTGAAAAGGCCGGCGTCGGCGGTTCGATCCCGTCTCTGGCCACCACTTTTTAAAGCACTTAGCGGCGACCACAGAGTTAGTGTTTTAGTGCGACGTACAAATAGCGTACATCTCGGCTACGCGAACTTTCCTACCTGTACTGCTCCCTGCTCTACCGGCTTCGACTCCATCATGCTCCAGAGCACCTTGGCGGTTGTCCCGGTCCTCGTGATTAGGCGCACGTCCAGGCTTCGCGTAGTGCTCGGTCATCTTGATGTTCGAAGGATCGAGGAGCCAGGCGAGGTCGTAGAAATCGCCGCCGTTCCTCCTGTACCAGGCAGCGACATATCGACTGCAGGCTTGTAGACGATTTGATCAGCGCTGTTGACGAGATATCAAGCTCTCCAAAGCGCTCTTGGGCGATTCCGACGGCTTGCACCGCGGTCTCTTCTTTTGGAGACATCGCCGACCCGAGTCGCTCCCAGCGCGTCAGCGCAAAGAGCTTTCGATCTCAGGATTGAAATCTTCCGCAACGATTTTGGCTCCTCGGGCCAGAAACGATTGCGTCGTTGCCCAAGCAATGCCGCTCGCCGCGCCCGTAACAAGGACGACCTTACCTGTGACTCCGTTACGAGGGACAGGATGATGTCGTGTTCTAGGAAGCGGAGGGGACAGCCTTTTGAAGTTCAACTGTCTTTCTGTCAAGAGGCGGATGGCGGGCTGCATTAGAGACGGGCCGTCTGGCCTGAGTCCCATTCAGAGCGAGGATCGTCCGCGGCTCTGAGCCGGTTAGCCCGGATGCACAAGAGGGACCAATAAGGCTGTGACACCGTTGGCAATCTCATCGGCCGGCCCTCGTTCGGGCGAGTCGATCCAGTCCCTTGCGGCTCCGTACAGGCCCCAACTGACGGTGTTTGCCAAGGTTTGCTGAGATACCTTCCACTCTGCCGGGTAGACCTTCTGTCACCATGCCACGGACGACGGCGATGATGGCCAATTCCATGTATGGGTCCAAACGTGGCTGGTGCGCATGACCGGAGCCGAGTACGCTGACCATGAAGTCGGTGATGCCCAGAAAGAGTTTTCGAAGGGCAGAGTCACATGTGCCGTCGAAAGAGACCGCCCGCTTCTCTAAAAGATCAGCAAAGCGGGCGGCCGTAGTGCATTCAAGCAATGCATATTTATCCGGGTAATGCGCATAGAATGTGGCCCGGTTGACGCCGGCCGCTTCGGTCACATCTCCCACAGAGATATCCGAA
>CAXTWP010000415.1:0-2712 GCA_964247945.1 uncultured Acidobacteriaceae bacterium
TGTGGGCGTGGGGGTGAACGCCGCGGGGACGCTGAAGCGCAGCTACGGGGAGGCGGCGGGCGGGCGGGCGATTGCGGCGGGGTGGGGGTTTGCAGTCTTCTGCGGCGTGGTGACGGCTATCGCGTGCGGCAGTCCGGGAGCGCACCTGAACCCGGCGGTGACGATAGCCGTGGCGATCAAAACGGGGGACTACACCCATGTGGCGTCGTTTATCGCGGCGCAGTTTCTGGGGGCGTTTGCCGGGGCAACGCTGGTGTGGCTGTTCTATATGCCGCACTGGGAGTTGACGCCCGATGCGGCGGCCAAGCGCGGCGTGTTCTGTACGGGACCGGCGGTGCGGCGGCTGGGATGGAACGTCTTCTCGGAGGCGCTTGGGACGGCGGTGCTGCTGCTGGTGATCGGGTGCATCGGCGCAAAGACGTTTGCGCCGGCTGGGCCCGCTCCCGGGCTTGCCCCCTACCTTGTCGGGATATTGGTGTGGTCGATTGGGCTATCGCTGGGAGGCACGACCGGGTACGCGATCAACCCGGCGCGCGATCTTGGGCCGCGGCTGACGTATTTCTTGCTGCCGATCGCTGGCAAGACGGATGCGGATTGGGGATACGCCTGGGTTCCGGTGGTGGGCCCGGTGATTGGGGCGGTGCTGGCGGGCTTATTCCTCCGCTACACTGGCATCTGACCGGATTGGAGCCTGCCGACTTGACCCGCACTGAGACCTTTGCCTCGCTGGATAACGACTTCGATGTGCTGGTGATCGGCGGGGGAGCGACTGGCCTGGGGATCGCCGTGGACGCGGCGACGCGCGGCTACGGGACGGCACTGGTGGAGGCGGGGGACTTTGCGCAGGCAACCAGCAGCCGGGCCACCAAGCTGGTGCATGGCGGGGTACGTTATCTGGCGAGCGGCCAGTTTCATTTGGTGTACGAAGCGCTGCATGAGCGCGCGGTGATGGTGCGGAACGCGCCGCATCTGGTACATCCGCTGCCGTTCGTGATTCCGGCGAAGCATGCCTGGGAGCTTCCGTATTACGGGGCGGGATTGACGGCGTACGACCTGCTTTCGGGTAAGGCGAGCCTGGGGCCGACGCGTGTGCTCGGCAGGAAGACGACGTTGGAGCGCATACCGGGGCTGAAGCCAGACGGGTTGAGCGGCGGGATCCTGTATCACGACGGACAGTTCAATGATGCGCGGCTGTCGCTGGTCTTGGCGCGGACGGCAGCGGATCATGGTGCGGTGGTCGCCAATTATGCAAGGTGCGCGCGACTGCTGCATACGGGCGGCAAGGTGACCGGAGCGGAGATTCGGGATGAAGAGACGGGCGCGGAGGTGACTGCCCGGGCGACGGTGGTGATCAATGCGACAGGGATCTTCGTGGATGAGGTGAGGCGGATGGATGAGCCGCGTCGCGAGGCGCTGCTGACCGTCAGCCGCGGATCGCATATTGTGGTGCGGGCGGAGTTGCTCGGCGGCCGGACGGCCATCATGGTGCCGAAGACGGATGATGGGCGGGTGATTTTTCTCATCCCTTGGCAGGGGCGCGTGGTGATTGGGACGACGGATTTGCCGGCCTCGGACGCGGTGATGGAGCCGGGACACACCGAAGCGGAGATCGATTATCTCCTCGAACTTGCCAATTTGTATCTGGCGACGCCGATTACGCGCGATGACATCCTCAGCGTCTTCTCCGGGCTGCGGCCTTTGGTGACGGGCAAGAGCGCGACCACGTCGAAGCTGTCCCGCGAGCATCATATCGACGCCTCCGCATCCGGACTGATCACGGTCGCCGGAGGGAAGTGGACGACGTACCGGCGGATGGCGGAGGATGTGCTCTCGTTCGCGATCAAGCGAGCTATGCTGCCGGCGAAGCAGTGCGTTTCGGCGGATGTGCCTCTGCGGGGGGCGACCGTTTCAGCCAAGGTCGACGATCCCAACCTGCGGGAGTATGGAACGGACGCTCCGGCCGTCGAAGCGCTTGCGGCGGAGTATCCGGGGATGCTCAATGCAGCGCTGCCGTATAGCTTTGCGCAGGTCGCGTATGCGGTTCGGGAGGAGTCGGCGCGGACGGTGGAGGATGTGCTGTCGCGCCGCACCCGTGCGCTGCTGATCGATGCAAAAGCAGCGATCGGGGCCGCGGCAGGTGTGGCCGCTTTGATGCGGCTAGAGCTGGAACAAACGCCGGAGTGGGAGCGGGGGCAGGTGGCTGCCTTTACGCAGTTGGCGAAAGCGGATTACCTGCTTCGATAGCCGGGTGAGAAGCAGATTCTCCTCGGAAATGACAAACGAGGCACGATAGCAGCTACTTCTTCGGTGTGTACTCGTCGCGCAGGCGGGTCTGGCGGGTCTCCATGGGGATAGCCACGCCGTCGATGTAGACCTGCTTGACTGTGGTGCGGACGTCGAGCGGGTCGCCGTTGGCGATGACGAGGTTGGCGGTCTTGCCTTCATCGAGTGAACCGAGTTTGTCGGCCAAGCCCCACATCTCGGCGGGGTTGAGGGTGATGGCTTTAAGGGCTTCGTCGTAGGGCAGGCCGTAGGCCACGGCGTATCCGGCGGCGTAGGGAAGGTTGCGGTTGAACTCTACGCCGTAGGAGGCGAAGGCGATCTTGACGCCACGCTTTTGCAACTCGGCGGGGAGCGAGAAGACGGCGTCGTAGCGCTCGTGCGGGCCAGGGAAGTCGTAGATGGGACCAACGATGACGGGAACCTTATAGG
>CAXTWP010000416.1:0-2710 GCA_964247945.1 uncultured Acidobacteriaceae bacterium
AGCGTATACAGATCGTTTGGTGCTGCCCCAGAGCGCACCATCGCGGTGACGCATCGCGACCGGCCCGCGGCCTTGGCGATTGCGCTCCAGTAGGTCACGCGCCTAACCGCCCGGATCAAACGGTCTCGCGCCGGCCGCTATCCCAGCTTTTATAGGCGGCGTCCAGGACGCGCATGTTGTGGACGCCGTCGGCGGCAGTAGCCCGGAAGGCTTTGCCGCCGTGCATAGCCTCGGCGAAGGCGTCGAGCATCAGCGTATAACCTTCGTGATTGTCGACGATGGTGGTCTCGATGACTTCGCCCTCGCGCCGCAGGTCGACTCGGACGGGGCGATCCACGGTAAGGCCGTCTTCGGCGATTAGTGTACCTTCAGACCCGACGACCTCGACCAGCGCACGGTAGGCGGCGCGGGCGCTCACGCTCACCGTGGCGAGGACGCCGCCCGTAAGCTCAAGTTGCAACGTGGCGACGGACTCAACGCGGGCACCAGGGCCTTCGGTGTTGGCCAGCGTGGAGACGCTGCGCACGTCCGCGTCCAGCACGTAACGAAGGGAGTCGATGCAGTGGACACCCACATCGGCGACAGGGCCGCCGGTGGCGAGCGTAGGGTCCTTGATCCAGGTGCGCGGGGCGCTTCCGGCGGGGTAGGCGAACTGTGCATGAGCGAGTTGCGGCTCCCCGATGCGGCCCCCGGCGATCTGTTCGCGAATCAGGTCGAGTGAGCGGTTGTAGCGGAAGTTCTGGGCGACGCCCAGGAGAAGGACGGCTTCAGTGGCGGCCCGCTCCATGGCTTCGGCTTCTCCGGCGTTCATGGCAAGCGGCTTCTCGCAAAGAACGGCTTTGCCGTGGTGCAGGGCGAGCAGGGTGTCGTCGCGGTGCATGGCGTCGGGCGAGGTGATGAAGACGGCATCGACCTCGGGCGAGGAGCAGAGAGCTTCCGCGGTGGGGAAGCAGTGCGCGATGCCATAGTCGCGGCAGTTGTCGGCGGCGGTGGCCTGGTTGCGCCGCCACATGCCGGTGAGCGTTACCTGCTTACTGGCGGCGAATGCTGGAAGGAGACGCTTGACGGCGTGGTGGCCGAAGCCAACAATGGCAAAGCGGACCGGAGTCGCCATCAGGGTATCTCCTTAGCGGAAACTAGCGCGCGTCGTTTTTGAAGATCTGTTCGGCGAAGTAGTTCTGGATTTTGGTTTGATCGCGCAGCATCTCGAAGAAGGCGTTCTTGAGCAGCTGCGAGCGGCCATCGCGAAGCTGCTGGCGGATGGCTTGTTGCACGACCGGATCGTTCAACTCGCGCTGACCGGCGGGTTCGCGCGAGAGAAGCTTGTAGATCGCGTAACCGGCCGGCTTCTTGGTGGTGGCGTCGAGACCGACGATGATGTCGGTGATCTGCCCGGCTTTGAGCTGCGAGACGGCGTTGAAGACCTGCGGGTCGGCGTGGAGCTGCGATTCGGCGACAAAGCCCATGTCGCCACCGTTTGAGGCGGTTTCGGGCCACTCGGAGAAGTTCATGGCAATGGACCCAAAGTCCTCTCCACTGTCCAGGCGATTTTTGAGGGCCTGGATCTTCTTGCGCGCTTCGTCGTCGTTGGTCGCTTTACTGCCCTGAAGGTTGCCCGGCTGCGCGGCCGGAGAGCTGGTCACGCGGATGCCGGCCATGTGGTACTGCGGCTCGATCAGGTTGTACTCGGTCTTGTGCTGGTTGTAGTAGGCGCTGACATCCGCGTCGGAGACGGTGATCTTGGAGTTGATCTCCTTGTTCAGCAGCTTGTTGATGGTGAGCGAGCGGCGAAGATCGTGCTTGACGTCGTCGAGCGTATGGTTGCTGGCCCTCAGACGCTGGTTGAACTGCTCCTCGGTGTAGGGGGCCTTCATCTCGGCCAGCTTAGCGTCCACCTCTTCGTTGGTGGCAGTCAGGTTCATCTTGGCGGCACGCTGCTGCACGATCTCTTCATCGATCAGCTCACGCAGCAGGTTCAGCCGCAGGGAGTCGGCCTGCTCCTGCGAGGGCTGCTGCTGGGTTTCGCCAAGCTGGTCCTTGTACGCTTTATCCAGTTCGGCGCGCAGGATGGCGTGACCGTTGACCGTGGCGAGGACATCCGCATTGTGGCCGCGGTTGCAACCCGCCATCGTCAGCAAAGCAAGGTGCAGAACGCCGCGGCAAAGATTGAGGCGGTACGCGCTGGAGTGATTGTGTGGTGTCATGCTTGCGATGAATTCTCTCCCGGAGGCGCGCCCTCTAGTTGCCGGACTTTGCCGCCGGTGTGGGTGCCGGTTTGGCGGAAGGCGGAGGAGGCGGTGTCTGCCCGGCGGCGATCAAAGCGCCATCGATTGCACGGTAGACATCCTCAAGGGGCACCGCGCCGTCGATACGTTCCCCGTTGATGAAGAGCGCGGGGGTAGCTTCGACGCCGAGCGCGTCGGCCGCCTTCATGGAGGCTTTGACCGCGGAGTCGTCCTGTTTGGCGATACATGCCTTCAACTGGTCGGCATCGAGGTTCTGCCGCTTGCCTTCATCGCGGGCCAGAGTATCGAGCGTATCATCCGCCTTGGCTATGCTCTTTTCGGCGCCGCCAAGTTCGCTCGCATGGGCGTGGATGTAGTCGACAAGGTTCCAGTAGCCGGTCTGGCTGTGCGCGCCGACGCAGTTCGCGTCGATGGCCGCCCGCATCGCCCAGGGATGCTGCGGCAGCGGGTAGTCGCGATAGACG
>CAXTWP010000417.1:0-2708 GCA_964247945.1 uncultured Acidobacteriaceae bacterium
GCTGAGTAGCTGCTGAGCCATGCCGCCGCCGAACTGGCTTGCGCCCCGAGCTTGTCCGGTCGCGGTGAAGTGCTGGATGACCATGGGCATGAGAGCGGCCATGGCCATCTGCGCCACTTGCGGCGAAACACCGGATTTTTGCGCGACGTTCTCGATCAGCCCCGTGCCGCCCAGGCCTTGCTGCACCTGCTCCGGGGTGGTGGTCTGTTGTTGGCCGCCGGCCAAGGCGTCGACGTGGCCGCCCATGCCGTTCTGCCGAAAGCTGTCAATGATGCCCTGGATGCCGCCGGGATGCTCCTGGAACGCCTGCATCATGCCGCCGGTAATGTTGGCGTGGTCGCCGCCGTCGCCTTGCGACTGGCCTGCCATCGATTCGATTGTGTCGAGAATGCCCATGTGTGCTCCTCCACGAGCTTGGATGCGAATGGAGGATAAGCGTAGCCTGCCTGGGGCCAGATCGTTACCATACTTGAAGTTGCGCAGCCGGCCGACAGGCGCGACAATCGCTGCATGACTTCTCAGACCAAGACCGCTATCGCTACCAAGGATGCGCCCGCCGCTATCGGCCCCTACTCGCAGGCGATTCGTGTGGGAGACATGCTGTTCGCCTCCGGCCAGATCGCCATCGACCCCGCCACAGGGAACCTGGTGCCGGGCGGCATCGCGGAGCAGACGAACCGGGTGCTCGAAAATGTAAGGGCGGTGCTGGGCAAGGCGGGCATCGACATGGTGCATGTGGTGAAGACGACGGTGTACCTGAAGTCGATGAGCGACTTTGCGGCGATGAACGAGGTGTATACGCGGTATTTCTCACCCGAGGGCGTGATCCCGCCTGCGCGGTCGACCGTGGCGGTCGCGGGGCTGCCGAAGGACGCGCTGGTGGAGATCGAAGTGATCGCGAAAGAGGCCTAGGAGCGTCTCTGCCGGTGGCGCATCCTATTCGCAGGAGAGTTCTGATATGTCTGAAACTACGACAGCAGCACCGAAGAATGAAAAAGTACGGAAGACCGAGGCGGAGTGGCGCGAGTTACTCAGTCCGGAGCAGTTCCACGTCCTGCGCGAGAAGGGCACGGAACGGGCCTTCACCGGGGCGCTGGTAAACAACCACGAAGACGGCATCTATCGTTGCGCGGCGTGCAAGGCGGAGCTGTTTACGTCGGACAAGAAGTTCGAGTCGGGCAGCGGCTGGCCGAGCTTCTGGCTGCCGGTGACGCCTGATGCCGTGGAAGCGCACGAAGATAACGCCTATGGGATGCGTCGGGTGGAGATTACCTGCGCGACCTGCGGCGGGCATCTTGGCCACGTCTTTCCGGATGGGCCCCGGCCGACGGGAATGCGGTATTGCATGAACAGCGCGTCATTGGCCTTCGAAAAGCGATAGAAGAGCCAGCTCTGGATGCGGGATCCGCTTCGGGAATGACAACCAGAAAGGCGTACGCACACCCGACCGCAACAGAATGGTAGGGCGTTCCCGACTCGGTAGGGACTCTGTCTACGCTTTAACGATCTTACCGGTCTTGATGCAGCTGGTGCAGACGCGCATCCGTTTGCTCGAGGTTGGACCGGTCTTGGCCTTTACGGGCTGCAGGTTGACGTTCCACCGACGGCGAGTGGTGTTGTTGGCGTGGGAGATGTTGTTACCGAACTGCGGGCCTTTGCCGCAAAGATCGCATTTGGCTGCCATGATGGTGCTCCAATCCGTTTCGAAGAGGTTCAACATCGAGCTTTGTAACTGAGGAGCCCGAATGTGGAATGGTAGGCACGAGCGGATTCGAACCGCTGACCTCTACCGTGTCAAGGTAGCGCTCTAACCAACTGAGCTACGCGCCTGCGCGTCATTCCAGTTTAGGGTAATCGGCTGCCGAGGGCAACCTATTCCTTGTGTACGCTACGATTGCCTATCGCCCCGATGCGCTTTCTCGCCCAATTCCGCGCCGCGCCCAACCTGCTGACGCTGTTGCGGCTGTTCATCATCCCGTTCCTGGTCATCGAAATACTAGACGGCCGTCACCGCGCCGCCTTCGCGCTCTTTATGCTGGCCGGGTTGAGCGACGGCCTCGACGGCCTGCTCGCCCGCTGGCTGGAGCAGCGAACGACCCTCGGCCTTTACCTCGACCCTATCGCCGACAAACTGCTCCTCAGCACGCTCTTCATCGTCCTTACCCATGTTGGTTTGATTCCGCGCTACGTCACGGTGCTGGTCTTCAGTCGCGACCTCGGCATCCTGCTGATCGCCACGCTGCTCTTCGCCACGGGTACGCTGCGAAACTTCCGGCCAAGCCGTTTCGGCAAGCTCTACACGCTGCTCCAGATCGTCATGCTCGTGATCGTGCTCTTCGCACAGCTTGTCCCTTCGGCCCAGATTTCCGAGTGGAAGGGGGCGCTGGTCCACACCATCGCCGTCCTTGCCCCGCTCTCGGCGGCGGAGTACGCCTGGATCATCGTCCGCCGACTGAGCGAAGGCGCGACACCTCCGCAGCCGCCCCTCGCGGCTACCTGACGATCTGCATCTGATGCCTTGCTTCTGTTGCCTTGCGTTCGCGCCTACCGCGCCGTACACTCTATCTAGGACCGATGGGGTCCGATTGCCCATGCTCCGTCTGACCAAGAAAGCGGACTACGCGCTGATTGCGTTGAAGTACCTCGCCGAGCAGGCCGTCGTCACGCCGCGCGCCGCTGCTCGCAGCGCAAAAGACATTGCCGAGGCT
>CAXTWP010000418.1:0-2693 GCA_964247945.1 uncultured Acidobacteriaceae bacterium
ACGCTTTAGCGCCGATCGTATCCAGCCGCGCCAGGACCTCCGGGGAAAGCTCCAGAGCCGCCGCCGCCAGGTTCTCCCGCAGGTGACCCGGCGAGGAAGTTCCCGGGATCAGCAGTATGTTGGGCGAACGGTGGAGCAGCCACGCCAAAGCCACCTGCATCGGGGTCGCGCCGACCTCCCGCGCCACCTCATCCAGCGTCGACGACTGCAGCGGACTAAAGCCGCCCAGCGGGAAGAACGGCACATACGCAATCCCTTGCCGCGCCAGGTCGTCCACAAAGCTGTCATCCGTGCGCTGCGCCAGATTGTAGAAGTTCTGTACGCATACCACCGGCGCAATCGTCTGCGCCTCCGCCAGCTGCTCGGGCGAAACGTTGCTGAGACCAAGATGCTCGATCAAGCCCTGCTTCCGCAGTTCGGCCAGCACACTGAACGGCTCCGCGATCGACTCCGGGGTGGGACTCGTAAGAACCCGGAAATTCACTACATGGAGCCGCTCCATCCCAAGGTTCCGCAGGTTGTCGTGCGTTCCCGCGATCAGATCCTCCCGCGAACGCGCCGCAGGCCACGACTGGTCGGGAGCGCGCTTGGCCCCCAGCTTGGTCACGATCACGAGGTCGTCGGGGTAGGGGTACAGGGCCTGCTTGATGATCTGGTTCGTCACATGGGGTCCATAGAAATCGCTGGTATCAATATGGTCGACGCCGCTGCCAACCGCCTCCCGAAGAACGGCGACGGCTTGCTCCACATCGCCCGGCGGTCCCCACACATGCGGTCCAGCCAGTTGCATCGCCCCGTAGCCCATCCGCTGAACCGTCAGCGGGGTTCCGGCAAACGTAAAGCTGCCGCCCAGTTGTGTCTTCGTTGTCATCGTCGTCTCTCCTATCCACGTGTCCGGGCCGAACACCTCGCTTAGATGAACCGGCACCCGGCTGAGAACCGCACTTTTTCGCGGATGCGCGGCCTCGTTCCTAAACGATCGGCGTCGGCGGTCAAACTGAGTCGAGCGCCGTGATTCGCAACCCCCGTCCTGTAGCATTTTTCCATGGGCAACTCGGTAAGCGTTCTGATTCCAACCTACAACCGCGCGGAGCTGTTGCCCGAGACCCTGGACTCGATCCTTTCCCAATCGCGCCCCCCAGCCGAGGTCATCGTCGTCGACGACGGCTCCACGGACGGCACCCGTGCCGCCGCCGCGCGCTTCGGATCACGCATCCGCTACCACTACCAGCCGAACTCCGGCGTCTGCCGCGCGCGCAATCTCGCGGCCTCGCTGGCTTCGGGCGACTTCCTCGCCTTCTGCGACAGCGACGATCTTTGGCGCGAAGACAAGCTGGCGCTCCAGATGGAGTTGCACGACCGGTATCCCGGGCTGGCCTACTCTTTTACGAACTTCACCTACTTCCAGGACGCTTCATGGAGCGCGAAGACCAAGCTGGACGATGCGCCGGCCGGCTTCTTCGGCGCACCCCTTCCCCAGGGCGACGTCTCCTTCGTCTGCGAACACTCCCTCTACGACCAGATCCTGTCCTTTCAGCCTATCTGGCCTTCCACGATCCTCATCGATCGCGGGCGCTTCCTCCAAATGAAAGGCTTCGACGAACAGTTCGGCAGAACCCCGTCCGAGGATCTGGAGTTCACCTTGCGCTGTGTCCAAGAAGGTCCCATCGGGGTGGTTCGCCTGCCCGTGGTCGGCGTCCGCAGGCACGCCCTCAACTTCTCCGCCGACAATGAACGCAACGCGCGCGGCGAGATCCTGATCCTCGAGTACGCCCTCGATCATCATCACCTCGGCCCATCCACGCGTGCGCTCATCGCGGAGCAGATCCATCTCCGCCGTGTCGAAGCCTCCTACGGCGCCTTCCGCCGCGGCGACTTCAAGGACGTTGTAGCCTTGTGCGGCGGCGTTCCCCCTCAGTATCTCGATCGCAAAGCGCGCCTCAAGCTCGCCATTGCCCGGCTGCCCGCACCCATTGCCGGGGCGGCCCGGAAACTCCTGCTTCACACTTAGCCGACCCGTGCAGCGACTCCCGCAGCGCCCTCTTACGCAGAGTCGCAAGCGCGCGACCGAACCACTTGACACTGCTAGTACAATTGAGGTACGGCAGCAGGACCGCAGATTACAACCAGAAACGGGAGAGGTCCGCGGCTCCGTTCCACTCGCTCCGCGCATTTCTCGCAGCACCCGGTGTTGCTATTGTAGTTGCTCTTCTTGTTTGTCATTCCCGAAGGGAATCTGCGTTGCTTCGTGCGCGGTGTAGAGACTCAAGGGACCCCCATACAGGTCCAGACCTAAACCGCCTCGAATGAATACTTTGAGGGTTTCTGTCCTTTTTCGTCGCAAGGGCGGGCACACACGAACCGTGTCTCTCCTGTAAAGGGTGTAAGCCCGGCGCAAAGATCGCCCGCAGCTGAAAGCGACCTGGAGACCTCTGTCGGAGGTCCAGACCTAAAGTCTCTCGAATGAATACTTTGAGACTTTTAGAAAAATTGTGTGGCAGACTGGCTCATGCCCCTCTTGATCCGGAACGGCGAGATCGTCACCCACCAGGCCCGCTTCGCCGCCGACCTCTACATCGAGGATGAGACCATCACCGCCATCGGCCCGTCTCTCCCCGCCCCGCCCGGCACGGAGGTCGGCACTGAGGTGATTGACGCCACCGGCAAGCTCGTCTTCCCCGGCTTCATTGACC
>CAXTWP010000419.1:0-1622 GCA_964247945.1 uncultured Acidobacteriaceae bacterium
CTACTGGCTGGGGGCGATGATCGGGCGGTTTATCGGCGCGGGATTGTTGCAGAAGATGCGGCCGGGGACGCTGCTGGGGATAGTGGCGATCATGGCGTGCACGCTGGTGGGGATCTCGATGGCGAGCTATGGCAGCGTCGCGGTGTGGAGCATCCTGCTTGTGGGGTTCTGCAACTCGATCATGTTTCCGACGATCTTTACGCTGGGGATCGCGGAGCTTGGACCCATGACGGGCAAGGGGTCGGGGCTGATGGTGGCGGCAATCGTCGGGGGGGCGATCATTCCGCTGGGCGAAGGCGCGCTGGCGGACAAGATCGGGCTGCATCATTCATTCATTGTTCCGATCCTTTGCTACATCTTTATTGCGTACTACGGGTACCGGGGCTCACGGCCGGTGCAGCCTGCTTAGAGTTGCGTGAAGTTATCCGCCAGTGCGAGTCGCCTCCGGTTGAGGTGACCATTCCCAGGCTGTGCATCGCTTTCACCCGTCAAGATCGATCAGAACCGCGCTCCACCGAAAGGTGGAGTACAGTGATCTTAAGAAACCCTATACTTCAGCGGCATAGAGCCTTGTATGCGTGGCGCAATCCTTCGGGATTCGCCGCGTCGACCTTTCCATCGCCCATTCGGAGATATTCCTTTCATGCGTTCGACCTTTTTCATTGCTTTCCTTCTCTCGTTGTTTGGACAGGCAGTCAGTGCACAAAATTTCTTCGCCCGCTATGAGGCCCAGACCACGCGCTTCCAGGCCGACCAGCCCAAGTGGATTGTACCCGTGATCGCGCCCTACCCGATGCTGATCCAGGTTTTCCGCGCAGACTTCACGCGCCAGATCACTCCGACACTCGTGCACAACTGGAATCTCGGGACCACGCGCGGCCTCAACCTGATCCCGCTCAAGAACACTGAGGTCGACATCCTTGTGCCCCCTTTTACGGAACACGGAGACACAACGAAGGATGGCTTCGGCGACTTCTCGGTCACAGGAAAATATCGCGTGCTCGCAGGCAACGAGCAGCACGGAAACTACCTGCTTACCGGGCAGGTGCAGATGACCTTTCCGACCGGCAGCTATAAGAACGGAACCACCAAGCCGACCGTTACGCCGACGCTGATGGGCGGCAAGGGCTTCGGCAAGTTCGACGCGTTTACCGACCTCGGAGGTACCTTGCCGACGGGCAGTGTGAATACGCTGGGGCGCGCGCTTGTATCGAACTCCGTCTTCCAATATCACGCGCAAAAATATCTCTGGCCGGAGGTGGAGATCAACTCCTCGAGGTACTTCGGCACCACACGCGACGGGAAGATCCAGACGTTTATCTCTCCGGGGCTGGTTGTGGGCAGATATGCCTTGCACCCGCACGACTCCAACAGCCGCGTCGGTCTGGTTGCGGGCTTCGGCTTCCAGATCGCGGCGACGCAGTACCACCTTTACAACCATGCCGCCGTGATAACAAGCCGATTTATCTTCTAGGAGTCGGCGCTGCGCTGCTGATAACGCTTCAGCACGTCGTCAAGGGAGACCGCGCCTTCGAGCGAGCCGCGTATCGCGCGATTCGTGATCGGCAGCAGCGGCCAGCGCTGGAAGTGCGGCAGCGCGCTTGACAGCGGAAGGTCGGGGA
>CAXTWP010000419.1:1632-2693 GCA_964247945.1 uncultured Acidobacteriaceae bacterium
GGACAGGGGTGCGTTCCGCTCCGAGCGCTTCTTCCAGGCTGGTTGCCGCCTCGTTCGCGGATGCGGCCTCCAATTCCTGCCGGGTGGCAGCGTACCAGAGGCCGTCGCGGCATTGCACGAGTGCGGCAGGCGCGTTGCCGGCATCGCCGTACCGGGCCAGCAGGCGCGGCACTTCGGCTGTCGACTCGGAGCCTTGCAGCACCGGTACGGTAATAGGGTGCAGCGCGTCTTCGAGATGCAGGTTGCTCTCCTCGCGCTGCTCCTCCATCGACGGCAGGTCCATGCCGTCCTGATGGGTGAAGATCTCAAGGATGGGTACCGGCTGTATGGTGCGCGAGATGAGGTAGGCGATGGTGTTGGCCAGGATCACCGGCAGCACGATCGAGTAGTTCTGGCTGACCTCCATTACCATAAAAATCGAGGTCAGCGGCGCGCGCAAAAAAGCCGCGAAGAGTACCCCCATACCAACGAGCGCGTAGGAGCCGATGGAGCCGGTCAGGTGCGGGAAGAAGACCTTCTCGAACGATCCCACCGCCGCGCCCAGCATGGCGCCGATAAACAGCGTCGGCGCGAACATGCCGCCCGGTGTGCCGCTGGAGAAGGACAGCGTCGTCGCGATCATCTTGAAGAGCGCCAGCAGCAGCAGCATCTTCCAGGCAAACTGCGCGTGCATGGCCTGGTCGATGGCCTCGTAACCCGCCCCCATCACCTGCGGCAGGCCGAGGTAGCCGATGCACCCGACCAGAAAGCCGGCCATGGCGGGCTGCGCCAGACGCCAGGCGGCGGGTTGGCGGCGAAGCAGCGGACGCATCCATCCAAGCGCGCGGGTAAAGGCAAGCGACGCAACGCCGCCGAACAAACCCATCACGGCATAGGCCAGCAGCTCGCGCGGATCGACCAGGTCGACGGCGGGGATGCGGAACATTGGCTCCGATCCCCAAAAAGCCCGTGCCACGGCGACGCCCGAGATGGCGGAAAGGACGATTGAGCCAAGCACGGCGGCGCTCCAGTTGCCGATTACCTCCTCGATGACGAACAGAATAGCCGAGATCGGCGCGTTG
>CAXTWP010000420.1:0-2686 GCA_964247945.1 uncultured Acidobacteriaceae bacterium
GTCCCGCGGGAAATAGTCGAGCAAGGTGGGGGGCGGCTCGCCGGGAAGGCGGCCGGAGAAGTGGCGGGAGTAGTTCTCGATGCCGTGGCAGTAGCCGACGGATTTAATCATTTCTAGGTCGAAGCGGGTGCGCTGGTGGATGCGCTGCGACTCGACGAGGCGACCCTGCGACTCCAACTCCTTCTCCCACCACTCCATCTCGGCGAGGATGGAGTCGCTGGCGGTCTTTTTGCGCTCGGGTTGAACGACGTAGTGGGACTTGGGGTAGATGGGCAGGCGGGAGTACTTCTGCCTGACGGTGCCGAAGAGCGGGTCGATTTGGGAGAGGGCATCGATCTCATCGCCGAAGAGTTCAATGCGGTAGGCATTTTCGTCGTACGTTGGGAAGACCTCGATAATGTCGCCGCGAACCCGGAAGGTTCCGCGGCGAAAGTCGACATCGTTGCGTTCGTAGAGAATTTCGACCAGGCGGCGGGTGATGTCCTCGCGCTTGATCTGCTGACCTTTTTCAAGCAGCAGCAGCATTCCGTAGTAGGCCTCGGGCGAGCCGAGGCCGTAGATGCAGGAGACGGAGGAGACGATGATAGCGTCGCGGCGCTCGAAGAGGGAGCGCGTGGCGGAGAGCCGCAGCTTGTCGAGCTCCTCATTGATGGTGGCTTCTTTTTCGATGAAGAGGTCGCCGGAGGGAATGTAGGCCTCGGGCTGGTAGTAGTCGTAGTAGGAGACGAAGTACTCGACGGCGTTCGACGGGAAGAAGGTCTTGAACTCGTGATAAAGCTGGGCGGCAAGCGTCTTGTTATGCGCGAGGATGAGCGCGGGGCGGTTCAACTCGGAGATGATCTTCGCCATGGTAAAGGTCTTGCCGGAGCCGGTGACGCCAAGCAGGACCTGATCCTTCTCGCCCGCGTTGAGGCCGGCGCAGAGTTCGGCGATGGCGCGGGGCTGGTCGCCCTGGGGCTTATAGGTAGTGGAGAGCTGGAAGTCCATCCTTATAGAATAACGGGTACGGGGGCGAGCGATGGTGGAGCTTTGGCTGGTGCGGCACGGGGAGACGGAGTGGAGTTTGAGTGGGGCGCACACCAGCCGTACCGATATTCCGCTGACCGACCAGGGGCGGCAGCGGGCGGCGAAGCTGAAGGATTACTTTGCCGGGAAGCAGTTCGCCGCGGTGCTGACGAGCCCCATGCAGCGTGCACGCGAGACCTGCGCGATCGCCGGCTACGGCGATGTGGCACAGGTGGAGAACGGGCTGAAGGAGTGGGACTACGGCGTGTACGAAGGCAAGACGACCAAGGAGATCCGCGAGAGCCACCCCGGCTGGAATGTCTGGAAGGACGAGATCACCGGCGGTGAGACCGTAGAACAGGTCGGGATACGCGCGGATGGGGTGATCTCGCGGGCAATGGGGGCGGTCGCTCCGGGAAACGACGGCGCGGTAGCGCTGTTTGCCCACGCACACATCCTGCGAATCCTGGCGGCGCGGTGGATTGGGCTGCCGGCCGATGGGGGCAGCTTGCTGGCGCTCGGGACGGGATCGCTGAGCGTACTGGGGTATGAGCGTGAGACGCGGGTGATCGAGCACTGGAACCGCGGTTTTGAGGGCTAGTCTCCAGAGGTGGTGCGCAGGCCTGCTGTGGTGGGCTTGCGGGTACGGTGTGTTGGCGGCGCAGGTGCAGCTGCATGGTCATGTGGTCGACCGTGGCGGGCGGCCCGTCGCGGGCGTTGCCGTTGGCTGCGACGGATGTTTGCACGAGGCCGCATCCGATGCGAGTGGACTCTTTACACTGGAGCTTGCGGCGTTTCCGCCGGCCGGTGTGTCGGTGCGGGTGCTTGGGACCACGATAAACGCCGCGCCTGTATCGGTTTTCACTGCCGGCGCTGGGCAGGAGATCAGCCTGGTGGTGACACCGTCCACCTTGCGCCAGCAGGCAAGCGTAACGGCGACGCGCAGCGAAGCGGAGATGGGACCGGCGGCGGTGACGCAGCGTACGCTCAGTGCCGAGGAGGTTACACAGTATCCCGCGCTTACGCTGGACGAGAGTCTGCGCCAGAAGGCGGGCTTTGAACTGTTTCGAAGGTCAAGCGGCTGGGTGCAGAACCCCACGAGCCAGGGGATCTCGCTCCGCGGGCTGGGGTCGACGGCGGCGAGCCGAAGCCTGGTGCTGGCAAACTTAGCCCCACTGAACGATGCGTTTGGCGGGTGGGTGCACTGGAACGAGCTGCCGCCGCAGGCAATCGACTCCGTGACGGTGACGAGCGGCGGCGGGTCAGACCTGTATGGATCGAGCGCGCTGGGCGGCGTGATCGATGTAGTTCCGGCGCACCCGGAGACCAACCTGGCGGAGGTTTCGCTGGCGTCGGCGAGCGAGGACACGCGGACGGCGAGCGCTCGCGGCGATCTGCAACAGGGGAGGTGGCACGAATTGGCAGCGGGCCAGGATTTGCGCACAGCCGGTTACACTTTGACCGCTCCCGCCGTACGGGGCGCGGTTGATGTGCCGGCCAATGTGCACTTCGAAAACGGGCGCACAGAGTTCGACCGGACTCAAGGCGTGAGTGGAAGAGCCTCTGTAACCGGCAACGTGCTGAACGAGGCGCGGGGTAATGGGACGCCGCTGACAACGAACGGAACCCGGCTATGGCGGTACCTTGCCGGGGACGACTGGGGCGCGGGTGACCGTAAGAC
>CAXTWP010000421.1:0-2679 GCA_964247945.1 uncultured Acidobacteriaceae bacterium
GTCAGTTCCATCGGTAAGAACAGTTTAACAGAAACCTAACTCATAGTGTGAACACACCCTAGCCGCCGCTCGGCTTCGACTTCTACCATTCCTTTGCGGCGGAATCGGCGACGAGTGGAGTCGGCGCGGGTGGAGCCTTCCAGCGCAGGACGGGTTTGCGGGCAGCGGCGGTTTCGTCGAGGCGCTGAAGGCGGGTGTTGTGCGGGGCGGAGCGGACGAGTTCGGGATTTTCCGCGGCTTCCCGCGCGATCTGTTTCAGGGCGTCGATGAGCAGGTCGAGCTCTTCGCGGCTCTCGCTCTCGGTGGGCTCGATCATCATCGCGCCGGAGACGATCATGGGAAAGCTGGTGGTGTAGGCGTGGAAGCCGTAGTCGATGAGGCGCTTGCCCATGTCGCCGGTCTTGACGCCATTCTTGGCCTGGAGCTTATCGGAGAAGACAACCTCGTGCAGGGTGCGGGTGGTATAGGGCAGCTCGAAGGTGCCTTCGAGCTTGGCGCGGATGTAGTTGGCGTTGAGGACGGCGTCTTCGGTGGTCTGGCGCAGGCCGTCGGGGCCGTTGGCGAGGATGTAGGCGAGCGCGCGGACAAACATGCCGAAGTTGCCGTAGAACATTCGGACGCGGCCGACGGTGTGGGGGCGGTTATAGTCGAGGGCGAGCTGGCCGTCTGTGCGCTTGACGACGACAGGCGTGGGGAGGAACGGCTCCAGGATCTTCTTGCAGGCTACCGGGCCGGAGCCGGGGCCGCCGCCACCGTGTGGGGTGGAGAAGGTCTTGTGCAGGTTGAGGTGCATCACGTCCACGCCGAAGTCGCCGGGCCGCGTCTTGCCGACGAGGGCGTTCATGTTCGCGCCGTCCATGTAGAGCAGCGCGCCCTTGGCGTGGAGGATGTCGGCGATCTTGTGGATGTCGGACTCGAAGACGCCGATGGTCGAGGGGTTGGTGAGCATCAGCGCGGCGGTGTCTTCGTCGACCAGGCGTTCGAGCTCGGCGAGGTCGACCATGCCCTGCGGGTTCGACTTGAGATTGGCCACCTGATATCCGCAGACGACGGCGGTCGCCGGGTTTGTGCCGTGGGCGGAGTCGGGAACGATGATCTTCTTGCGGGCGTTGCCGCGGCTTTCATGGTACGCGCGGACGAGGAGGATGCCGGTAAACTCGCCGTGCGCGCCGGCGGCGGGCTGGAGGGTGATGGCGTCCATACCGGTGATCTCGATGAGCGCGTCTTGCAGCGTGCTCATGATCTCGAGGCAGCCTTGGGAGAGGGACTCGGGCTGGTATGGGTGCGCCTCCGAGAGGCCCTCGAAGCGCATCACGGCCTCGTTGACGCGGCCGTTGTACTTCATCGTGCAGGAGCCGAGCGGGTACATGCCAAGGTCGATGGCGTAGTTCCAGGTGGAGAGCCGGGTGAAGTGGCGGATGATCTCGATCTCGCTTAACTCCGGCAGTACCTCGAGCGAGGTGCGTGCGGCCTCGCCCAGCAGTGCGGCGGCGTCAATGGCGGGCACGTCGAGCTCGGCCAGGCGGTAAGCCTTTTTGCCGGGGGAGGATTTCTCGAAGATCAGGCCCTCATTCTGATTGACGTGGGTGGTGGCCTTCTTCGGGGTGCCCTGAAACCTTACGTCGTTCATACAATCCTCCATCTAGCTGCTCTGCGTGTAATGTTCTAGTGATAATTACTGCGGAGTGGTTCCAGGCGACATAAAGATCTTGTTTGCAGCGCTATTCAAGGCCTGAGCAATATCGAGTGCCGCCTCTGGGGTTAGCAGCAGAGGTATTGACAGTTCGGGGCCGTTGGGTTTTTCTTGGTAATCAACGCTCAGGAGAATAGCCATCTCAGCAATAAGCCTTGTGCGAAAGCCTGTCACAGGTTTTGTGACTATGTTTCCGTCGTTGTCGAGTTTTAGCGGCATCGTCATAGTTTCCTTCTAGCTTAATTAGCTGGATTGTCGCATCAAGATTTCTCATATGTGACGCCGCATACCTGCTCGACCTCTGCTGGTGACGGCAGATCAAATTGCATAACTACTCGTGCAGCAAAGGCCTCGTCCAGCGCTATAACAAGTTTCTTTACGGGTGCATTGGTGTTTTTTCGGTGCGGCAAGTAGTGAAAGTAGAGAATAGTGTCTAGTGTCATCTGGTTGAAGAACACAGCCGTCCCGTCTGTACTGACGCTCCAACTCTCCGTTTGAGGCTTTCCGTCATCTAGTCTGAACATAACAGGAACACCAGTCGCAGTTCGATTTAGCACAGTGCCAGCATTTAGGCGTGCGGAGAGAAGACTACCCCGGTAGATGTTCTTCCCATTGTGGTGCTCACCGGCTAGACAGTTCAGGATTAGCTTCGGTTCCCCTTCACTATGATTTTGAGGTGCCGTAAGGAATGCTCCTGTAAGCGTGAACTCTACGAACTTTGCTCCTGAAAAGGCGTCTACCTTCTCCTCACGAAGCCATTGCAAATTCTCCTTCACGGCCACTTGCTGACAAACCGTTGCAAGTGGAAGGAGACCGAAAATGGCAACGATGCTCACAGGCAATCTCAATTAGAACTCCTCCACATCGCTGGTGCTTCCGGTGGCTGAGTACTCGCCCGCTTCAGGAGCGTCCAGGTCTTCTTCGCGGAGGGAGGCGCGGACGATGACGCCGCTTTCAAACTCGATCTCCAGGGCTAGGCCTTCTTC
>CAXTWP010000422.1:0-2671 GCA_964247945.1 uncultured Acidobacteriaceae bacterium
GCGCCCAGGTCACCGCCCCCGTCACAGCGCTCGATCGCCAGCTCTCCCGCATCGACCTCGGCGTCCTCGCTATGGGCGAGTTCACCAACTCCGTCACCGGCACCAATTACGTGGGCACCACGCTCACGCAGACCCCCAGCAACACCGTCGGCGCGCTCGTCAACATCCGCTACATCAAGTCGCCGCTCGTCGGCTTTGAGTTCAACTACACCTACGCCCGCTACACCCAGAACTACTCCGCCTACATCGTCGGCGGCGCCCAGACCAACGCCGACGAGTACACCGTCGGCTACATCGTCCACACGCCCAAGCTGCTCGGCATCTCCACCTTTGTCTCCGGCGGCGGCGGCAGCACCGAGTTTAAAGGTACGCCCGGCGGCGGCCAAGGCCTTCCCACTCAGGCTCGCGCCACTTACTACTACTCCGCCGGCGTCGAGCAGTCCGTTATTTCCTCGCACTTCGGTATCCGCGCCGAGTTCCGCCAGGCCTTCTTCCTCGCCCCCGACTTCGGCCAGAACTACCTCACCATC
Source organism: uncultured Acidobacteriaceae bacterium (assembly GCA_964247945.1). GTDB lineage: Bacteria > Acidobacteriota > Terriglobia > Terriglobales > Acidobacteriaceae > Edaphobacter. The sequence goes on from CAXTWP010000422.1 coordinate 531, forward strand.
AAAAAGCGCCAGATCTCCACTGAACCAGCCGTCGGCTTCTACCTCCACTTCTAACGCCACCACCCGCACGAGGCACCACCATGCAGTTTCCCCTCCTTATCGCCGCCGTTATCGTCGTCCTCTATCTCCTTAACTCCATCAAGATCCTCAAGGAGTACGAGCGCGCCGTCGTCTTTCGCCTCGGCCGTGTCCTCCAGAACGCCGCCGGCCCCGGCGTCATCCTGGTCTTCCGCCCGCTCGATCAGATCGTCCGCGTCTCCCTCCGCCAGGAGGCTATGGAGGTCCCTCCACAGGACGTCATCACCCGCGACAACGTCACGCTCAAGGTGAACGCCGTCATCACCCTCCGTGTCGTCGACCCCACCCGCGCCGTCATCGAGGTCTCCAACTACATCTATCAAACCTCCCAGTTCGCCCAGACCACCCTACGCTCCGTCCTCGGCGAGGTCGACCTCGACGAACTGCTCGCCCACCGCGAGGCCCTCAACCAGCGCATTCAGACCATCATTGACGGCCACACTGCGCCATTCGGCGTCAAGGTCGTCTCCGTCGAGGTCAAGCAGGTCGACATGCCCGAGACCATGCTCCGCGCCATGGCCAAACAGGCCGAAGCCGAACGCGAGCGCCGGGCCAAGATCATCCACGCCGAGGGTGAGTTCAACGCCGCCGCCAAGCTCGTCGAGGCCGCACAGCTTATGGCCACTCAGCCCATGACCCTCCAGCTCCGCTACCTCCAGACCCTCACCGAGATCGGCGTCGAAAAGAACACCACCATCGTCTTCCCACTTCCGATGGAGCTGATGAATCTTCTTAACCGCACCTTCACCGCCGAACCCAAAGCTCCCGAGCAGGGTATATAAACGAGGTCAGCAGAAGGAGGTTATCGCGTGAACTTCGAAGACGAGCTGCAGCACGCCACAGTCCGCGCTCCCCTCAACCAGGAACGCGAGATCTCCCTCGGCACCGGCACCATCCTCGCCATCTTCTTCGCTCTTACCCTCATCTGCGCCGCCTTCTTCGGCTTCGGCTATTCCATTGGCCGCCGTTCCGAAAAAGCCGCCGCCGCCAACCTCCCGGCAGCCGGCACCGCCGCCAAGGCCGATAGCTCCGACTCCGTTTTCAGCAACTTCAAGGCTGCCCCGACAGCCGACGCCTCAACGGGCACCAAGGAGCCGCCACCTGCGGGCGCCCCGAACGACACGTCCCCACCACCCGAAACCGCCCGTTCCGCACCCTCAGCGGAAACAGCCGCAAGCCCGGTCGGCACCGTCGTCCAGCCCGCGGCCGACCCCGACGGCGCATGGATGGTCCAGGTCTCCGCCACCACCCGCAAACCCGACGCCGAAGCCCTCTCAAGAGTCCTCGTCCGTCAAGGCTTCACCACCATGATCCGCCCCGACGCCGACGGCAAGTACCACGTCCGCGTCGGCCCCTTCGCCGACAAAAAGGACGCCGACACCACCCGCAAACTTCTCATCGCCAGCGGCTACAAAGACCCCTTCCTCACCCCAAAGTAAACCCCGGCCGTCGACCTTGCCCTTCCTGTTGTCATTCCCGAAGGGAATCTGCGTTGCAATCGCCGCCACTTACTCCACAGGCCGCATCGTCACCGGCAGCGCCGCCGCGATCGCCTCCCGCACCGCCCGGTGAATCTCCTCCCGCGACGCAAACTCCGATGGCTCAATCGCCGCCAGGAACCGCATATGCGCCACGCCCGGCGTAATCGCCGCGCTCCCCTTGCGCAACATCCGCTCCGTTCCCCACACCACCACCGGCACGATCGGCGCGTTCGTCTGCTGCGCCAGAAAAAACGGCCCCTTCTTGAACGCCTGCAGCCGCCCGTCCTTGGACCGCGTTCCCTCCGGGTACACCAGAATGTTGAGCCCCGACCGCAGCGCCTCAGCCGCCGCCAGCACACTGGCCTGCGCAGCCTCCGGCCGGCTCCCCCGCTCAACCGGCACAAACTTCGCCATCCGCATCGCCCGCCCCAGGATCGGAATCCTCGTCAACGACCGCTTCAACATCACCGAGCTACGCCCCGGCAGCATCGGCAGCGTCACCGGCGGGTCCAGGTTCGACACATGGTTGCTCATAAAGATGCAGCTCCGCCCCACCGGCACCTGCTCCCGCCCCGTCACCTC
>CAXTWP010000423.1:0-2154 GCA_964247945.1 uncultured Acidobacteriaceae bacterium
GGAGACGCGAAAGTGGGGTTGTGCTTGCGGCCGGTTGTCGAGGCCGAGGACGGCAACGATTTTGCCGGTCAACTCGGCGGGGATGTGGATGGCACCCTCGCGGACGCGGAAGCTGGCGTCGCCGTCGGTGCCTTGCTTGAGCTCGACGCCGAAGGCTTTCTGGACGGCGGCCACGCTGCCGCTCAGCAAAACGGTGCGGCGCTCCGGCTTGGGCGTGTCTTTCTCGACGGTGAGGCCGTACTCGGCCGCAAAGGCATGGATCAGCTTCAGGTCGCCCCTGTCGGCTCCGTGGTTCTTGCTGTACTCGGCGCGGGTAAGGCGCACCTTGCCAAGCGTCTTGATGTTGAGCGGCGATTTGCGGGCCACGACGACGGACACGGTGACCTTGCCCCTAGGAACTTCGACCTTGGCAGTCTCTGAGAGGGCAAACGTGGCTTTTTCGCTGCCAGCCAGCACCTGGTGGTCCTGGGTGGCGAAGCGTGCTGCGGTTTTCTTGGGAGCCATAACAATCCTCTTCGTTTGGAATGACGGTGCGCCGCGGGCTGCGAAAAGTACAATCGTTCCGCGCCTCGATAGTAGCCCGATACAGGCCCGGTGCAAAGAGAATATGTGCGGAGGCCTGGGCTGGATTGATGAGACTTTTGTTTAGAGGGTTTTACTTGCCGTTGATTCTGAGCGGAATGATCGAAGTGTCCTCAGCGGCTAACATTGCAGGTATGAGTTCTTCTTCCCCTTCGGACAAGCCGCCGGTTTACCTGCTGGACTCGATGGCGTTCATCTTTCGGGCGTATCACGCGATGCAGCGGCAGCGGCCCATGTCGACGCGGACAGGCATCCCCACGGCGGCGACCTATGTCTTCGTCAACATGATCAACAAGCTGCGGAAGGACTTCGCGCCCCAGTATCTCGCCGCGGTGTATGACGTAGGCGCGCCGGTGCACCGCAACGAGATGGCCGCGCAGATGAAGGACGTGCAAAAGTTCAACATCAAAACGCAGGCGTTCGAGACGGTCGAATACGGCGGCTATAAGGCGAACCGTGTGGAGACGCCGCCGGACCTGATCCAGCAGCAGCCGTACATTCGTCGGGCGCTGGAGGCGTTTCGCATTCCGATCCTCTATTACGAGGGCTTTGAGGCGGACGACGTGATCGGCACCCTGAGCTGCAAGCTGGCGGCGCTCGGCCACAAAGTCTTTGTGGTCTCTTCCGACAAGGACATGATGCAGCTGGTGAACGAATCCGTAAGCATTCTGAATCCCACGAAAGACAATTTGATTTTAGACGCGGCGGGCGTCGAGGCGGCTCTGGGAGTGCCGCCCGAGCAAGTCATCGACGTGATGGCCCTGCGTGGAGACTCGATCGACAACATTCCAGGCGCGCCCGGCATCGGCGACAAGGGGTCGATGGAGCTGATCCGGCAGTTCGGCACGGTGGAGGCAGCGCTCGACCGCGCGGACGAGGTGAAGAAGAAGACGTACCGGGAGTCGCTGCAGAACAATCGCGACAACATCCTGCTGTCGAAAGAGCTAGTGACGATCCATACCGGGGTGCCGATCGAATACTCGCTGGAGGCGATGCGCACGCAGCCGGTGGATAACGCCGCGTGCCGTGCGCTCTTTGCGGAGCTGGAGTTTACGACACTGCTGAAGGAGCTTGCGCCGGCGGTGGACAACGCCGTAATTGCGTACGACCTGAAGCCCTCGGCGGAGGCGATCGCCCGTCTGTTTGCGGACGCGCGGAAGGTGGATGAGGCGACCGGCCGGGTGCGCGGGCTGGCGCTGGCGATTTTCGAGGACGCCCGGGCTGTGTCGGAGGAGATGGCGGCGGAGCCGGATGTGGAGGGAGCGGAGGCGGAGCCGGGGCCGGCGGAGAACATGAGCCTCTTTGGCGGGGGAGAGCAACCAGCCCTTCGCTATGAGGCCGCAAAGAATGGGCCACCCGGCTCTTCCGATCCGGCTTGCAGGATTGGGCTGGCGGTGAGCGAGCACGCGGCGATGGAGGTCTCGCTCGATGCGCTGGGGCTGCGGGAAGCGTTCGCAGACGCGGCGCTGCCGAAGGACGTGCATGATCTGAAGGCGGTGCTGCGGGCGCTGGCACCCCATGGTGTGGCGTTAGCCGGAGTGCGCGACGACGTGATGCTGCTCAGCTACCTGG